>JAGCAV010000338.1 GCA_017652545.1 Lachnospiraceae bacterium | reverse complement strand
TAAAGGCTGCGCATTTTTCAGGAAAAACTGAACAGGAACACATCAGGTGCCGCCCTCAGCGTAGTATTGCTGACTGCGGAGAATAGGGAAACAGGTGAAAATCCTGTGCGAACTCGTCACTGTGATCGGGGAGTGTTCCTGCGTCCGGCTCGAAGAGAGCAGCCACTGGGAAACCGGGAAGGCGGCAGATGGATAAGGACCGGATCAGATCCTTCAAAAGGATAGATCCGCCTCGCCATCGGGACAGCGGGAAACATGATGATCCGAAAGTCAGGAGACCTGCCTGATTTAGTGTGGACCCTAGCTTCGACCACGAGTCATTGGCCCGGATGCTTTTTTAGTGCAAAAAAACATAGCAGAAGCCATTCCTCCTGTCTTTTTCTGTCAGCGAATCCTGATAGCGGAACCCCTCCGTTTAAAAGGGACAGACTACATTTCTTTCAGAGAGAGAAGGAGGACAACATGAAAGCAAAGGTTTTAAAAGTGTTACTTGCAGGAGCAGTTATGGCTGCCATGGTCGCCATGGGTTCTTTCACCGTGATGGCTGAAGAAGCCGCTACGGAGGCTGCAGAGGAAGAGGACGAGGAGAACTACGAGACCGGCGATGCTTCCCTGGATGACATCCGCAACCAGGATGAGATCGGTGAGGATGAGATTCTGGTCGTCTCTTTCGGAACCAGCTACAATGACAACAGAAGACTGACCATCGGCGGCATTGAGAATGCGATCGCCGAAGCATTCCCGGACTGGTCCGTCAGGAGAGGTTTCACTGCCCAGATCATCATTGACCATGTGGAAAGGCGTGACGGCCTGCACATCGACAATGTCTCGGAAGCGCTGGAAAGAGCCATCGACAACGGTGTCAAGAGACTGATCGTACAGCCGACACATCTGATGGCCGGTATTGAGTACGAAGAGCTTGAGGAGACCCTGGCTGAGTATGCTGACGCCTTCGAAACAGTCGTTCTCGGCGCCAACCTTCTGAACACGGATGAGGACTTCGCGAAGGTCGAGCAGGTGATGGTTGACATCATGTCAGAATATGACGACGGCGAAACCGCGATTGTATACATGGGCCACGGCACCGAGCATGAGTCCAATGCGATCTATGCCAAAATGCAGGAACTGCTGACTGCTGACGGATATGAAAACTACTATGTCGGCACCGTTGAGGCTGAGCCGTCTCTGGATGATGTTGTGGAAGCCATCGCGGACAAGGGCTACACCAGAGTTGTTCTTCACGACATGATGGTTGTTGCCGGCGATCATGCAAACAATGACATGGCTGATCCGGAAGATCCCGAATCCTGGTACAGTGTATTCAAGGCAGCCGGATACGAAGTGGAAGCAGTCCTGAACGGCCTCGGAGAAGTTCCCGAGATTCAGCAGATGTATGTTGGAAAAGTCCAGGATTCCATCGACTCTCTTGAATAATCATCACTTTTATACCGCCTGACCTGGTTTGAACAGGCGGCGGTCTGCTCCGGAGCGCTTTCCGAACGCGCTGCGGTCAGGAGAGAGCCGGAGCAGGGTATCAAAGAAAAAGGGCTGCCTGCAGCTGACAGGAAACGGGCCAACCGTTCCGGGTTTTGCAGACAGCTCTTGTTTTCATCTCTGGCATGTAAGGAGGAATAAAAGATATGCGTACCATGAAACATCTGACCCTGATGATCCTGACCGGCTGCCTGTTGCTTGGCACCTGGAGCATCTCGGCCTGTGCGGAAGCGCTGACTGAAAAAGCCACGGAGACTGCTGCAAAGGATACGGGCAGTGAAGGAAAGATTGCGTCGGCTTCCGAGATGACAAGCGTTGACGATGTGGTGGAGGACTGGATGGTTCCCATCACCGCCGAAAACATTCAGAACGGCGCCTATGATGTGGAAGTTCTCTCGAGCAGTTCCATGTTCAATATTACCGAAGCGCTGCTGGTCGTCGGTGACGATTCGATGAGTGTGAAGATGACGATGGGCGGAGACGGCTATATGTACGTATATCCCGGCACACCGGAGGAAGCAGCGGCGGCGGATGAGTCCGAGTATATCGCGTATGAAGAGAACGACGAAGGAAAACAGACTTATACCATTCCGGTGGAAGCCATCGATGAGGGAATCAAGTGTGCGGCTTTCAGCCGGAAAAAACAGAAATGGTATGACAGGACGCTGTGCATTCCATCCTATTCCCTTCCGAGCGGAGCTGTCATGAATGTGGCCATGACCACCCTGGAAGAACTGGGGCTTGAAGACGGTGAATATGTGATCGACGCTCTCCTGCAGGGCGGGTCCGGCAAGGCTTCCATTTCATCTCCGGCCGTTCTGACGGTGGAAGACGGAAAAGCTTCCCTTGAGGTTATCTTTTCCAGTCCCAACTACGACTATATGATCGTGGGTGATGAAAAGTATGAACCGGTCAATGAAGAGGGCAATTCCACCTTTATCATTCCGGTGGACGGTTTTGACTACAGCATGCCGGTGACGGCTGACACGACAGCAATGAGCAAACCTCATGAGATCGATTACACGATCCAGCTGGATTCCGCTTCGATCAAATGAGAAACATCAATTGGAAGATGACAGACGATGAATAATCAGAAAAGAACAGGCGTCATCAGATATATAACGGGTTTCGCGGTGCTTCTCGCGCTTCTTGTGATCCTGGTGGTCTGGAATGTCAATGCGGGCAGTGTGCCGGTCTCCGTCGGTGAGATCTTCCGGATCATTTTCTTCAGGGACGGAGAATCAACGGCATACAGCATCATCTGGCAGATCAGGCTGCCGAGGATCCTGGCGGCAGTGATCCTGGGCGGTGCCCTGTCGGTCTCCGGTTTTCTGCTGCAGACCTTTTTCCACAACCCGATCGCGGGTCCCTTTGTCCTGGGAATCTCCTCCGGCGCCAAGCTGGTCGTGGCCTTTGTCATGATCTTTTTCCTGGGCAGGGGCATCATGATCGGCTCGGCCGGGATGGTGCTCGCGGCTTTCTTCGGCTCCATGATCTCCATGGGGTTTGTCCTGATCGTTTCAAGGCGGGTAAAATCGATGTCACTGCTGGTAATCTGCGGCGTCATGATCAGCTATATCTGCTCGGCGGCGACGGATTTCGCGGTGACCTTTGCCGACGACTCAAATATTGTCAACCTGCATAACTGGTCCCTGGGAAGCTTTTCCTCCACGACCTGGCATGATGTGGGGATCATGACCCTGATCGTGATGATTACGGTCCTGATCGTGTTCATGATGTCAAAACCCATCAGCGCATATCTGCTCGGAGAAGCCTACGCAAGAAACATGGGCGTGAATATTCCTCTGTTCAGGACCGTGCTGATCCTCTGTTCCAGCATCCTGTCCGCCTGCGTGACTGCTTTTGCCGGACCGGTATCCTTTGTCGGAATTGCCGTGCCTCACCTGATCAAGAACCTGTTCAGAACGACAAAACCGATCCTGATGACACCGGCCTGTTTTCTGGGCGGTGCTGTATTCTGCCTGTTTTCCGATCTGATCGCCAGAACCATTTTTGCACCGACGGAGCTGTCCATCAGTTCGGTCACGGCGATCTTTGGCGCACCGATCGTGATCTGGATCATGATCAGGAGAAGGAAAGGAAACGGGTGATCATGAACAGAGAATACTATTTCTATACACAGCAGATGGATGTGGGTTATGACGGCAAACCGCTGATCAGAGACGTGAAGATCACGCTGAAGCGGGGAGAGATCCTGACACTGATCGGTCCCAACGGCGCCGGTAAATCCACCATTCTGAAGAGTATCACCAGGCAGCTGAAGCTGATCGGTGGGCAGGTATTCATAGGCGGAGAGGACATGCAGAAGATGTCCGGGAATGAGATCGCAAAGAAGCAGGCGGTCGTTCTCACGGAACGCATGCGTCCGGAACTGATGACATGCTGGGACGTGGTCAGTACAGGCCGTTATCCCTATACCGGCACGCTGGGCCTTTTGGGAGAGGAAGATAAGAAGAAGGTGGGGGATGCCCTGGAGCTGGTGCATGCCCTGGACCTGAAAGACAGAGACTTCAACGCGATCAGCGATGGACAGCGGCAGCGCGTGCTCCTCGCGAGAGCGATCGCGCAGGAACCGGAGCTGATTATCCTGGACGAGCCGACGTCATTCCTGGATGTCCGCCATAAGCTGGAATTCCTCTCCATCCTCAGAAAAATGGTGCGGGAGAATTCCGTAGCCGTGATCATGTCCCTTCATGAGCTTGATCTGGCTCAGAAGATTTCGGACACGATCATGTGTGTGAACGGCCCGGCGATCGCGAAATACGGAACTGCCGAAGAAATCTTTGATTCGGATTACATCAAAAACCTGTACGGGATCAAAACAGGCAGCTATGATACGGCTTTTGGCTGTATGGAACTGCCGGCGCCGGAAGGAGAACCGGAAGTGTTCGTGATCGCCGGAGGCGGAAGCGGCATTCCCGTGTTCCGCAGGCTGCAGCGGGAAAACATTCCCTTTGTAACCGGTATCCTGCAGGAAAATGACATTGACTATGAGGCGGCCCGGCATCTGGCGACCCGTATCATTTCCTCGCCGGCATATGAACCGGTCAGCGGGAAGATCTTTGAACAGGCAAAGCAGGAGATGAAAAAATGCCGTGAGGTGATCTGTACCGTGGAAACCTTCGGGGAACAGAATGAGTGCAACCGGAGACTGAAGGAACTGGCGGCAATTTCCTGATCACCTTAACTGCCGGCAGCAGGGATGTCTGCCGGCAGATCAGGAGGGGAGCAGAAGCTTCTGTATATGCGCGGCGGCCTGCGCGAAGTCTTCTTCGGGCCGGATGATGTGATCGGCCAGAACCTTGTTTTTCTGCTCCAGGTCGATGGAGAGGATGCGGTCCGTCCGCTGGTCCAGGGAGATGCCTTCCTTTTGGAGGATGGACTGCACGCAGGCACGTTTGTCCCGCTCAACATACAGGATCTTTGCCTGGCCGGGATAGTGATTGTGCACGGCCATGCAGCCGGAGATATCCATGACGGCTACGGCATGACGGCCTCTGGCAAGGGCGGCGTCGATATCCTGGCGGGGAAGCGCGTACTGCTCACCGCAGTAATAAGTGGATTCAAGGAAGAATCCGCTTTTTTTATACTGCTCAAAGGTGTCCCTGGAAAGATGTGTGTTCTTCCCGCTGTGGGATGCGGTCGTACATGTGCGGATCTCCTCAAAGTCATCATATTCGCACAGATGGTCCGCAAGGGCATGTTTGCCGCTGCCGGACGGCCCCACGATGCAGAGTACCTTGGGCACACGGTCGATCTCCGGGACAGATCCGGTCATGATGCTGATCAGTGAAAGAAACGCGTCATAATTGTTTACACAGCAGATGCCGGAAACATTGCGGTTCCATGGCTGCCTGAACAGAACCGGGAGCGTGGTGCCGGAGGAGAGCAGATTATGTACGCCGTCATCCAGCATGACATCAGCCTGGAGCATCTCCTTGCGTTTGCCCATGATGATGTTTTCCATGGGAAAATCAGGAAAGAGCTGCATCAGCCGCTCAATGCG
>JAGCAV010000337.1 GCA_017652545.1 Lachnospiraceae bacterium | reverse complement strand
TGTTTGGATTTGAAAGCGATTTATAGTACAATGATTGCAGATCAGATGATTGGTGTGAGAGGCAAAAGGGAGCAGAAAGGACAGGTTGCAGGCATGCGTAAACAAAGAGCAGGAAAAAAGTTGTTCTTATGGTTTGGCCTGGTGTTTCTATTCATGATGGCATGCGGACCGGTTGCAGCCCGGGCAAACCAGAACATCACGTACGATGTGGTTTATCAGCAGTCATCCGCAAGGAGCATTGCGAATATGGTGAACACGCTCCGCTCAAACGGAAGCTGGTACTGGAATGAGTCGAATTCGCAAAAGTTATCCACGGGATCCCTTGCCGGGCTGACATATGACTACAGGCTGGAGGCAGCGGCAATGCTGCGGGCAGCGGAACTGGCAATTTATTATGACCATACGCGTCCGAACGGAAGCGATGCCGTCACCTGCCTGTCGGGTACAGGAACGTACAGTTCCTATGGAGAGAATATTGCGGCGGGATATGAGTCAGCTGCGGCTGTCTACAATGGCTGGCTGGAAGAAAACGAATATTATGACGGCCAGGGACACCGCAGGAACATGCTCGGCTCACAGTACACCGCCATCGGGATCGGGCATGTGATCTGCAACGGGAAGCACTACTGGGCGATGGAACTGAAAAGCCCGGTGACTTCGAACAATACAGCTACGACGGCTGTTGACGATAAGCGCAGTGTGACCGTGGAGGTCAGTTCCGCGTATATCGACAGGATGGAGATCTCTGCTCCGGCATATGAGCAGATGCTGATCGGGGAAAGCTATAAGATCTCCCCGAGTCTCTTCATTGTCGGTAAAGCGGCCCACGGCTGGCAGGGAAAGGTGCCTGTTTCCGCCAGCTTCTCGGTCAGCATTGTGAATGATCCTTCCCTGATGGATGTGAGCGGGACGACGATCACAGCCAGAAAGGAAGGAACAGCCCAGGTGAAGGTGACAGGTTCATCTTCGTATGGAACCCTGTCCGTCACGTTTTCTGTCTCGATCGGCAAAGTGGACCTGGCATATGCACAGATCTCATTGTCTCCGAAACAGTATACCTGGAGCGGTCAGGCCGTCTGTCCGAAACCGGTCGTGACTTACCACGGAAGGACGCTGAGGGAGGGTACAGATTATAACCTGGTCTATGCGCGCAACAATAAGGTGACCCGCAATACCGGCGGCGCCAATGTGGCGGCGGTCGGGATTGGGGACTTCAAGGGCATGATCGCGGAGTCGTTCGAGATCCTGGCTGCCAATATTACCGGTCTGAATCCCAGGCTGGAACAGACGGAATTTGTCTCGGACGGCATGCTGAAGGAGCCGGCTGTCCTGATTGACGGTCTGACTGAGGGGACGGACTTCAGGGTCGAGTACTCCAACAACCGGTCCGTGGGAACCGGAAAAGCCAGGGTGACAGGGATCGGCAATTATACCGGGGAGGTTATACTGACTTTCTCGATCAGAAGCAGTAACGGTGCGGGCACCGGATCACAGGGGAGCGGGTCTTCCGGTTCCGGTTACAGCAATAC
>JAGCAV010000336.1 GCA_017652545.1 Lachnospiraceae bacterium | reverse complement strand
GTGGCTGAAAAACGGGTCACTTCAAAGATCTCGTCATCGGGCAGGAAATTGACTCTCGTACCGGTCTTTTTTGTCTTTCCGATCACCGGAAGCAGTCCGTTCTCCAGTTCAGTCGTCGGGATGCCCCGCTCGTAGCTGTCATGATAGATCTGACCGTCCCGTGACACCCAGACTTCCAGCCACGCGGAGAGCGCATTGACCACAGAGGAGCCGACGCCGTGCAGGCCGCCGCTGGTCTTGTAGGACCGGCTGTCGAACTTGCCGCCGGCATGCAGGGTCGTAAAGACCAGGCGCTCGGCGGACATGCCTTTCTCATGCATTCCGACGGGAATGCCGCGTCCGTTGTCCTCCACGGTTGCCGAGCCGTCTTTTTCCAGTGTGACACGGATCGAATCACACCAGCCGGCAAGGTGCTCATCCACAGAATTATCCACGATCTCGTAGATCAGGTGATTGAGCCCCTTCCGGGAAGTGCTTCCGATATACATGCCCGGACGCTTCCGGACCGCCTCCAGGCCTTCGAGTACCGTGATGCTGGAGGCATCATAGACTTGCGGTTTCTTTGACATAACATTATCCTCAGAATTTTTCAGCCACTTCTCCGCGCTTCTTGTAGATCGACCCGGCCGGTACGACTTCCCGCACTGAGGAAAGCGGATATACATTGCTGTCGGGTCCGATGACAGTCCCCGGATTAAGGACGGAACCGCATCCGATCTCCACCCGGTCGCCGATCATGGCACCGAATTTTTTCAGGCCGGTCTCATATCTTTCTTTCCCGTCCTTGACAACGACCAGTTTCTTGTCCGACTTCACGTTGGAAGTGATCGAGCCGGCTCCCATATGCGCCTTATATCCGAGGATCGAATCCCCGACGTAGTTGTAATGCGGTACCTGTACACCGTTGAAAAGAATCACATTCTTCAGTTCTGTTGAATTGCCCACAACAGCATTCTCGCCTACGATGGCATTTCCGCGTATGAAAGCGCAGTGCCGTACTTCCGCATTTTTTCCGATGATCGCCGGTCCGGCAATATAGGCGCTCGGAAAGACCTTTGCGCTTTTTGCGATCCAGATATTCTCACCCTTCTTCTCGTACTCTTCCGGATCCAGCTTCTCCCCGAGCTGCACAATAAAATCTCCGATCTTCGGCAGCACTTCCCAGGGATAGGTGCATCCCTCAAAGATCTCCGCAGCAATGGTCTCGCTCAGTGTATAAAGGTGATCGATCTTACAGTTTTTCATAATAAACCCTCATTCTGTATATAAAAGTTCATGTGCTCTGAAGAATCTTCTCCGGGCTCCACACTCCTGTAACTAAACTCTTCACTCTCCAAAGTCCACTCTCTTATTTTTTCCCTGTTTTTCTTCTTCCGGAAGCCGGCGCTTTTGTCCCCCTGGGAGTCCTGGCCGGATAGAAGGCGGCAATCCGTTCGTACTGGGCGCGCAGCGCTGTCTGGTTCTGCAGGCCCATCACGCCTTCTGTCCGCCTGACGATAAATCCCTTCAGTTTGACCATGTACTCTTCAGGTGTGACCGTTCCCTGTGTCACATACATCAGTCCCTTCTCCCAGCTTGCCGTCAGATCAGGATTGAGCATGGCGGGAATGGAAGCGCGAACCACGTCGAAGATCATCTCTCCCATCAGTGTGGGGGTCAGGATCTGTGTTTTCCTGTTGAGCGCGAGGTACTGATTGTGCACCAGCTTTTTCAGGATCTCCGCCCTCGTGGCACTGGTCCCGATACCGGCGCCTTTGATCTGCTCACGCAGAGATTCATCCTCGATCAGGTTCCCGGCGTTCTCCATGGCCAGGATCATGGAACCGGAATTATAGCGTTTCGGCGGGG
>JAGCAV010000335.1 GCA_017652545.1 Lachnospiraceae bacterium | reverse complement strand
GGCTTTGATGATCTTTCCTAAATCATTCACTCCTATCCGCTCCTTTAGCGTACTAATCTGTCAATTCGTTTTCGGTCAGATATACAATATCGTTGTACGTTCCACTTCCGACAAGAACATCGTCAATCGAGAAGTGCAGATCGTCATATCCTTCGATACCTTCGTTTTTGAATCCACCACTCGGATCGAACATGACAATGTTGTTTTTGTCCGGCACTCGTTGGAGCAACTCGATCAGATCATAGACCGTCAAGCACCGTCACCATCCTTCCGTTCGCCGTTAGCACAGAACCAATTATCCCTTTCGTTCCGATCTAATACGGGGCAATTCCCAATTTGAGGAACATCGCTATACTGTTCCCAATACTTGCAATCCTTGCACCGGACAAGCTCTGCATATCCTCGCACTTCTGGATGAAAATCTTCGCTTACGATAAACTCTCTCATTCGTTAATCTCCTAATCCAAACAAATCAGAACAAGTACGATTACAACAATCATTAAACCGATAGCAGTTCCGAACCAAAAACCCTCAATGTCATCGAAATGGTCAAGTTTCCTCATTCGCTATCCTCCCTTACGGTCATGTATTTTGTTCCGTCAGCGTAGCCTTTCGTATAAAGCAGAATCAAAATCTCATGCACCAAATCTGCTGGATGCTTCGCTTCACTCTTTTCTACTTGCTGAATAATTGCTTTTTTCAGATCATCCATCTGCTTCGCTATCCTCCTGTTTCACGCAGCTGTCCGACCACCGGATTGAACAGCCACAGGTCTCCGCCGACGCGCCTGGCCACGGTGCGGGCGTTTTCCCGCTCCCGTGTCCGCCAGGCGTCGTATGGGCTGTCACTCCATCTGTACTCCAGGCTGTACGGTATCCGCCCCACCAGGAACTGGCTTCCCCTTTTTATGATGAGCACGGTGCTCAGCCTTATATCCATTCCACATCGCCTCCGCCCTCCGGCTACATGTATATCCGCAGTACCATTCCATCCTGCGGTCTACCTCGTGCTTGTAAATCCACGGCCGTCCCGGGTGGATGATGAAATCTTTTCCGCACATCGCGCACTTCCGTTTTGCCTTCAGCGGTTCGTTCATTTTCCGGTCACCCCCAGCACGTCCAGGATTTCCGGCAGGTGTTCCGCCATCTTTTTCCAGTCTCCGGGCAGTATGTTGATCTCTTCGTCCTCGTACGTGAATGTGATCAGCGTCCGCTCTACGTTCCAGTCAAACCTTCCGAAGCTCGTCTCTATGCCCGTGACCTTGAATCCCTGGTAATGAAAGCCCCCGCCGAACGGCTTCACCTCCGCCTTCATGGTCTCGTCCACCTGCAGCTGATAGTTCACGCCGCCCTGCAGGTTCAGCACTTCGGCGACCTGGTCTTCCAGTTCCTCAAGGCTCGGCACCTTGTCTACCGTCACCACTTCCGCGCTCTTCCTGGGCCGCCCGGTCTTCTGCTGTGGTCCCTTCGGCAGGTCCTTCAGCGGTTTCAGCACCTCCGCCATCTCCGGCATCTTCGTCTCGCAGTAGTGCCGCACCGCGTCGTATGCCTGGTACGGGTTTTTGTATCCCTCTGCCTTCAGGTATGCGATCACGCTGCCTCCGCGCTTGATCTCCTTCGCCAGTGCCTTCGCCACCACCGCCCGGCTGACCGGTTCCTTCGGTGCCGCCGCGTCCAGATCCGCCGGTAGTCCAACCGGTCGCGCCTGCTTCGGTCCGTGCTTCGCGTCGTATTGCCTCATACACTTATAACTACAGAACCACTTCGTCCGCTCGCTCTTCTCCCGCCGCTTGTATGCCCATTCCTCTCCGGCGTAGATGTCTTTCCCGCAAATCGCGCACTTCTTCTCTTTCGGGTCTTTTCTCTTTTCTTCCATCTGTCACACCTCCAGGCGATACCGGCTGTAGCTCACCTTTTCGCCCATGCGGTTTGTGCTGCTCTCCCGCTCATGGGCAATCCGCACGCCTTCCTGCTCCAGGTCATAGATCCGCGCTCCCAGGCGCATCACGCCCAGGTCCCGGAATGCCTCCACCGGCGTGATGCTGCCGAACTGCTTCATGTAGTCCAGGATCTTCTGTCCCTGGGTCACCTTTTCCGGCCGCGCCGGCTTGTCGAAAATGCTCAGCTGCTTCTCCTGCATCACTGCTCGCCTCCCTTTGCATAGATCCCGCTGTATCCGGCACCCTCCCAGGTGATGTGCTGGTTCACCATCGGATAAACCACATCCGGTGCCTGGTGCTCTTCAATGGGTGCAAAAGCAAGCCAGGCCGCGAAGATGATCGCGATCAGGCCCATCACAAAGGCGAATATTGCCTTTTCTCTGTCGAATGTGCTATAATGTTTCATAGAAAGTTCCTTTCTGCGCTTCGTGCGCCGGCCGTTGATGCTGCAACATCAGCGGCTCTTTTTGTTGTTCATTTTCTGCTCCCGCAGGTACAGCCACCGGTCCAGGTGTCCGCTCAGTGTGGCCATTACGAAGATCGCCAGTATCTCACCCAGCACGAACGCGATCGCCAGATACAGCCACATCATTCTTCCCCTCCTTCCATTCCTGGTATTCCTTCTCGTTCTCCGGGTTCCGGTAGAACGTCCTGGCCGCCTCCAGCAAACCAGCCGCCGTTTTCCCGTACTTTGGGGCCGTCATAGCCCTCGTGGCGGTAATTGTTGTTTCGCTCATGGATTCTTCCTCTTTCCTGTCTGCACTCGTGCTCATCCGGCAGGATCATCCCGTACCACCTGCAGAACGTGCATCCGGCCGCAAACCTCCGCCCCTCCGGGCACCTCTTGCACTTCATCCCTTGCACCTGTGCGGCTTGTAGGCCGGTTCGGTTCCGTCCGTTTCAAACGGCACTTCCTTTGCCTGGATCTTCGTTCCGTCCACCCGAAGGAACTGTTCTCCCTCCGGGTCCGGTTTCACGTAGTACGGCACCGCGTCCACGAGGATCTTCCGGTATACGCCGATCTGGATCACGTCAATCATCAGTCCGCACTTCCGGCATGTCTTCATGGCTTTTTCCTTCTCATCGGTTGGTTATTGAAAATCACCGGTGCCGGCTGATTCACCCGCCTGTCGAACACTTCCGTGTGTCCGTCCTCAAAGCTGACCCGCAGCCGGTCCGGATATTTGCTCTCAGTGTGGTCGTAATACGCCGCCGGTTCCGGCAGCATCTTCGGCCTGCGCCTCCGCCTGCGTTCACTCATCATCGGACCTCCGTGGGCTGTTCCGGTTCATACTTCAGAATCGGCTCGCTCCTCCATTCCGGCACCCACTTCTTGTGGACCACCGTTTCCGCGGTGGCCTTGTCCAGTTTATCTTCCAGGCGGCTCACATTGTCCTCCGCCATCTCGCTCACCATCCTGGCCGTCAGTTCCGCTGCCACCAGCTTCGCACGGGTAACACACAGCTCATGCGCCGTGTAAGCCAGGCTCGCTGCCAATATCACGATCATCATGATCGTGCAGATCTTCTGCAGATGCTTCATTTCTATTCTCCTTTCTATGTTCTTTTTAAGACACAAGTTCTTCAAAAAAAATCTCGTCGAGTTCTTCGCTGCTCAGCTTGTACCGATGCTTAATGAAGTTGATTTCATTCCGCCGGAACTCGATGCGCCCATTGATCCGCAGATTAAGCGCAGACACGGCCATTCCCATCGCCTCCGCCAGCTTTTCCTGCGTGTCTCCGTTCTTGACGATCATTGACTTCAGAAGATTGCTATTCACCTTATCGCCCCCTTTCGATCAGATCTGTGGAACTCCGGTGTTTTCAGTTGTGTCTTTTTCCGACACCAATATACATCAGGCGCTCGTGTCTTGTCAAGAACATTTTTTCTTTACAATAAAAATATTTATTGTTACAATGAATCCGGGAGAAAGGAGGATCTTCCGCAATGACCATTGGAGAAAAGATACACGATCTCAGAATACGGAACAACATGACCATGGAGGATCTGGCGCGGGAGATCGGCGTCCAGCGATCTGCGATCAACAAGTACGAAAAAGGGCTCGTCGTAAACCTTAAACGATCTACTATTGCTTCTCTATGTCGCGTCTTCGGGGTGCCATCTTCCTATCTGCTCGATGATGATAATAAACTCACCGCCGACGAGCACCGCCTGGTCCAGGCCTACCGTGCAGCTGATGACCGGGCGCGGGAGGATGCCCTGAAGACACTGCTCGACCACCCAAAAAAAGAACTGCTCTCAAAGGTAAAATAATCTACATCAAAAAGGAGGGTTCCCCATGAGTGACTACCAGTATTTCTTTTTCCTGCTCGCTGCCATCCTGGGCGCGCTCGGATGGATCGGCTGGACGCTTCGCCGCATCCTCCGGATCATGATCATGCAGAACAAAGGACTTCCCGGCCTGTCTGATCTCGCTAACCTTTCCCTTGACAATATGGCCACGAAGAAGAAGTGATCCGCATGAAAAAACCGAACATTCCCACCTGTCCGCCCAGGACTGCTGTGGCGTATGCCCGCTATTCCTCCGCCGGCCAGCGTGATGTCTCCATAGAACAACAGCTGGCGGATATCCGCGCCTTCGCCGCCCGGGAAGGGTATACCATCGTGCACGAATACGCGGATCACGCCCGCAGCGGTTTCAAGGATGTTTCCGCCCGCACACAGTTTCAGTCCATGATCGCCGCAGCGGAAACAGGATCATATGATACCATCATCGCCTGGAAGGTGGACCGGTTCGGCCGGAACCGGGAAGATTCCGCCATCTACAAGGGCAAGCTGCGCCGCTTCGGCGTCCGGGTGCTCTATGCAATGGAACCGATCCCGGAAGGATCTGCCGGCGTGCTCCTGGAAGGTATGCTGGAGGCCACCGCGGAATGGTACAGCCGCCAGCTGTCGGAAAACGTCACCCGCGGCATGACGGACAATGCCTACAAATGTTTGTACAATGGCACCCGCGTCCTGGGCTACACCCGCGGCCCGGATGGACGGTATGCCCTCCAGCCGGATGAGGCCGCCGTGGTCCGGAATATATTCGACCTGTACCGCTCCGGCTTCTCCGCTGCGCGGATCTGCCGCCAGCTGAACGACCAGGGCCTGCGAACCTCCCGCGGGAAGAAGTTCGCCCCGGAGAGCCTGATGCGGATCATCACCAACGAACGATACACCGGTGTGTATATCTGGGGTTCCGTCCGGGTGCCGGACGGGATGCCCGCCATTATTGACCGATCCACCTGGGAGGAGGCGCAGCGCATGAAAACAAAAACAGCCCGGCACGTTGAACAGGGCGCTGTTGATTACCTGCTCACCGGCCGGGCGTTCTGCGGTCACTGCGGTGCCGCCATGATCGGGGATTCCGGTACCAGCAAGACCGGCGTCCGCCATTACTATTATACCTGCCAGGCCCACAAGGCCCGGAAGGGATGCGATAAGAAATCTGTTTCCAAGGATTACCTGGAATCTGCCGTTGTGGATTTTGTACTGGACCATGTCCTGGCGGATGAGCAGATCGAAAAGACCGCTGATGCCGTCATGGCCCTGCAGCAGGAAGAGCTGAAGCACTCCCCGCTTTCCGCGATGGAAGCGGAGCACGCGAAGATCCTGAAGCAGATCGATAACATCAACGACGCCATCGCCGCCGGGATCTGGAACGCTTCCACCTCCGCCCGCCTGAAGTCCCTGGAAGACCAGGCGGAAGATTTGCGCGTATCGGTGGAATCCCTCCGCTATTCCCAGGCGCAGCTGCTGGACCGTGATCGGGTGATCTTCTTCCTCAAACGGTTCACAAAGGGAGATCGGAAAGATCCGCTCCTCCGCCGGCATGTGATCGAAACGTTCATCAATTCCGTGTACGTTTATGACGATCACCTGAAGCTGGTGATCAACAACGTGGAAGGCAATCAGCGCTTCCCGTTTGAATCCCTTCCGGATGATCCTCCGTGTTCGGATAACGTTACGGATGGTGTACTGTTCGTAACACATCCGAACTCCCGCGTTACGGTTTACCGGATCGCGGTATGAAAAAGACCGGCTTCTGCCGGTTTTTTTGTTTGTTCGCCTTTACAATTCCTCGTTACTGCGTTATATTGTAAACATAAAAGGACGGCGACTGCGCCAACAGTCCCGTCCAGAGCGGAAGATGTGGTTCGAGCACACCTTCAGAAATGATTTTATCACATCCTTCCGCAAAAATAAAGAAAGGATGTGTTTTTTGTGTCTTACGAAACTTTCCGTCTCGAATTTGCCGACCGACTCAGCTCCATTGGTATCGCCCAGATCCCTGACATCCTCGGTGTGTTGGATGCCGTCAGCTCAACCTATGATGTCACCCGGAAAACCACGGATATTATCCCTGCCGACATGATCCCGGAGGCCGTCCGCTTGTACATCGCTTCCAAGACTGTCGAGCATCTTTCCCGCGGCACGCTGGATCTGTATTATCTCAGGCTTACCCAGTTTTTTACCGCCGTCCACAAACGCATTGACCAGGTTGATGCCAATGACATCCGCGTATATCTGTTCCAGTACAGGAAGATCCACAACATCAAAGACAGCACGCTGGAGGGCATCCGGCTCTGTCTCAATTCGTTCTTTGAATGGTGCTCCCAGGAGGATCTGATCCGGAAGAACCCCGTCAAGCGCATCCCGGCGATCCGCGTGGACAGTCCGGAACGTCTCCCGATGACGGCCCTGGAGCTCGAAACCGTGCGCGGATGCTGCCACACTCTCCGGGAAAAGGCAATGGTTGACTTCCTGTACTCCTCCGCCTGCCGTGTTTCAGAGTTCTGCGCCCTCAATCTCACGGACATCAACTGGAACGACCACACCATCCATATTGAACGCGGCAAAGGCGGCAAAGGCCGCACGACCTTCCTGAACCCGGAAGCGGAGATCTCGCTGCGTGCGTACCTTGCTTCCAGAAAGGACGATTGTCCGGCTCTGTTCGTCGGCTGCCGTGCGCCTCACAACCGTCTGGCCGTCAAAGCCGTACAGAATGAAATTCAGAAGATCCTTTCCCGGTGTGCGATCTCCTGCCACGTCACGCCGCACATCTTCCGGCATACTGCCGCCAGCCTGGCCCTTCAGCGCGGGATGCCGCTGGAGCAGGTGCAGCGCTTCCTGGGCCACAGCCGGATTCAGACCACATTGCGGTATGCAAAGACCCTTCAACAGGACGTCCACATCAGCCACAGCCATTTTGTGGCATAATCCCCAAAAACGAAAAAAGCCGGGAGCAGATCGCTCCCGGTTCTTCTTTTATTCCGCGTCAGGCGGGTCCAGTTCGATCGGTTCCTTCTGAACCTCCGGCAGACCGCCCAGGGCCGTCAAAATGCTGAGGACAAATGCCACACCACTCACAGAAAGTGCACGGAGCCACTGTACCTCCTCCAGCGCAGCTCCCACCGCAATACAGCCGGCGAATGTCTGTGCAAACGTCCGGATCGCCCGGATCAGTGCCGCGATTGCCCACTCTTTCCAGTTCCATTTCATGGTCTAACCTCCTTCTTTTTGCGTCGCTATTGGTTTCTTGCAAAAAATTTGATTCACCTACGGCTTGCTACCCCTTCTTCCGTTGTGCTATCCTCTGGTAAAACCGGATAAGGAGTGATCGTAATGCCCCGTCCGAAAACACCAGAGGAAACGCACAACCAGAAGATTTCGATTTCGTTTGAGCCGGATCAGCTGAAGGAACTGCTCCATTACTGTCAGGTCAATGAACGTTCCATGAGTTGGGTGATCCGTAAAGCTCTCGCTGAATGGCTCCCGAAGCACCGGGACGATAGCGTATAAAATTGCTACCGTTACGTACTGCTACGTAGGCAATCGGTTTC
>JAGCAV010000030.1 GCA_017652545.1 Lachnospiraceae bacterium | reverse complement strand
TGCTGATGCAGCGGAACGTGCTGGACAACATCTGTTTCCCAATGGAAATCTCGAAAGTACCCAGAGCGGAAGCAAAGAAGCGGGCCATGGAACTGCTGGAAACGGTCGGCATGACGGACAAGGCGGCGGCATATCCTGCGCAGCTGTCCGGCGGCCAGAAACAGCGTGTGGCAATCGCCCGCGTGCTTGCCAACAATCCACAGATCCTTCTCTGCGACGAGGCGACCAGCGCGCTGGATCCCCAGACGACCAGATCCATCCTGGAACTGCTCCAGAATATCAGCCGCAACAGAGGGATCACGATCGTGGTCATCACCCACGAGATGAGCGTGGTGCAGCAGATCTGTGACAGGGTGGCTGTGCTGGATGCAGGTTCGCTGGTGGAGCAGGGGACGGTCAAGGAGATCTTCACCTCGCCGAAGACCGAGGCAGCCAAGCGCCTGATCCACGGGAACAACATCAAGCCCGTGGATGAAGTGACTTCCAAGCGGATGATCCGAATCGTCTTTGACGGCCAGTCGTCCTACGAGCCGGTCATCGGCAACGTGACGCTGATGTTCAACACGCCGGTCAACATCATGTACGCGGATACGAAAGACATCGGCGGCAGCGCGGTGGGCGAGATGATCCTGCAGCTGCCGGACGATCAGGTGACCGCGCAGCGGATGATCGACTACCTGAAAGAAAGAAAACTGGGTGTGGAGGAACTGTAAACATGTTTGAACCGGGAATGATAAAAATGCTGCTGGAGGGAACCAGGGACACCCTGTACATGACTCTGGTCTCCACATTTTTCGGATATGTGATCGGCCTGCCGGTGGGCATTCTGCTGACCATATCGGACAAGGACGGGATCAAACCGAACCGGGTGGTCTACCGCGTGCTGGACGTGATCGTCAACATCATGCGAAGCATCCCGTTCCTGATCCTGCTGATCCTGGTGATCCCGCTGACCAAGCTGATCGTGGGCAAGAGCTACGGCTCCTCCGCCACCATCGTGCCGCTGGTCATCGCCGCCGCGCCGTTCATCGGCCGCATGGTCGAGTCCTCCCTGAAAGAGGTGGACAGGGGCGTGATCGAGGCTGCCCAGAGCATGGGCGCCAGCCGGTTTGACATCATCAGGAAGGTCCTGATTCCGGAGGCGCGCACCTCGCTGCTGGTTGGCGTCACCATCGTTGTCGGAACGATCCTGGGCTACTCCGCCATGGCGGGTACCGTGGGCGGCGGCGGTCTGGGTGACATCGCGATCCGCTACGGCTACTACAGATATCAGACAGACGTCATGCTCGTCACGATCGTGATCCTGGTGATCCTGGTGCAGATCCTGCAGGGGATCGGCATGATCATTTCCAGGAAATTTGACAGACGAATCGCATAGAGAACGGCAGGGAGAGGATAAACATGACCAGAGAAGAATTTCGTACGCTGACACTAAAAACGGTCCTCCTGGACGGTGCCATGGGCACCAATCTCTACAAGAGCGGCATGCCCCGCAGAACAAGTCCCGAAGCGTGGGCACTGGAGCATCCGGAAGTCGTGCAGGAGCTGCAGGGCGCCTATGTGGAAGCCGGTTCCCAGATCCTTTACGCGCCGACCTTCGGGGCCAACCGGAACGCGCTGCAGGGGTTTAAGCTGCAGGAAAGAATCCGGGAATTGAATCTGGGACTGGTGGAGCTGACAAGGAAGGCAGCAAACGGCCGGGCTCTGGTGGCGGGAGACATGGCGCCGACAGGGCTTCTTTTGGAGGAGTGCGGCGGTGAGGCCGAGGAAGAGGAACTCTTTGAGATATTCAGGGAACAGGCACAGCTGCTGAGCGAGGCAGGCGTGGATCTTTATGTGGCGGAGACCATGATGAGCGTCGCAGAAGCGGAGATCGCGCTGGATGCCATTCGTTCTGTCAGTGACCTGCCGGTCATGGTCAGTCTGTCCGTCATGGAGAACGGCAGATGCATGTTCGGCGGCACGGCTGTGGGAGGCGTTCAGAGCCTGCAGGAAAAAGGCGCCGACGCGGTGGGCATCAACTGCAGCTGCGGTCCGGACCAGCTTGAGAAGGTCGTGGCGGACATGAAGGCGGCGGCCAAAGTTCCGGTGATCGTCAAGCCGAATGCCGGGCTGCCTGTCACGGACGCGAACGGCAACGCCGTCTATGAAATGGGGCCGGAGGAATATGTCCGGCATATGGAAAAGCTCCTGAAGGCAGGGGCAGGCATGATCGGCGGGTGCTGCGGCACAACGCCGGCATACATCAGAAAGCTGAAGCTTCTGATAGATGGAAAACTCATTTGACCAAAGCGAAAGGAAGTGAAATTCGTGGATACCGCTGACGCGGCCAGTATAGTGATTTTAGTTTTATTGATGGCGCTTTCCGCATTCTTTTCAGGCTCGGAGACTGCCCTCGTTTCATGCAACAGGATCCGGATCAGGACCATGGCGGAGGACGGCAATAAACGTGCCCTCACGCTGCTCGGCGTGCTGGATCAGCAGAGCAAGATGATCAGCGCCATTCTGATCATGAACAATGTGGTGAACCTGTCGGCATCCGCCTTAACGACCGTGCTGACGATCCGGTTTTTCGGGAACACCTATGTGGGAATCGGGACCGGCGTGCTGACACTGCTCCTGCTGGTATTCGGGGAGATCTCGCCGAAAACGTACGCGACGGTTCACGCCGAGGATATGGCGCTGAGAGTGGCCGGAGTGATCCGGGCGATGATGTGGGTGCTGACACCCCTGATCTTCCTGATCAATGCCATCAGCGGAGGACTGTTGAGGCTGACCGGTACGGATCCCGACGACAAGGGGGAACCCATCACCGAGGACGAGCTGCGCACCATCGTGGATGTGAGCCATGAGGAAGGGGTCATCGAGAACGAAGAGCGCAAGATGATCAACAACGTCGTGGACTTCGGGGACACCCTGGCAAAGGACGTGATGATTCCGCGCATCAACATGGACATGATCGACGCGAACTCCACCTACGAGGAAGTGATGGAGATCTTCCGTCAGAACATGTTCACCCGCTTCCCGGTCTACGAGGAGTCTGTCGACAACGTCATCGGCATCCTGAACATGAAGGACACGCTGCTGCGCAATCCGGATGAACCGTTCGATCTGCGCAGGCATCTGCGCGAAGCCTTCTTTACCTATGAGTTCAAGAAGACCTCCGAGCTGTTCGTGGAAATGCGCCAGAAGCTGACCAGCATGGCCGTTGTCCTGGATGAGTACGGCGCGGTGGTCGGCCTGGTGACCATGGAGGACCTGCTGGA
>JAGCAV010000334.1 GCA_017652545.1 Lachnospiraceae bacterium | reverse complement strand
CCGGCGCCGGCACAGACGGATTGCCCAGGCTGAAATCGAGCACATTTTCCGCTCCGATCTCGGCTCTTCGGCGGTTTGCATAAGCGAATATTTCAAATATGATATCCTTTTTCTGCAGCATTTCGGTATACTGTCTGTTCATCGCCATATTTCCGGCACCTCCTGCCGTTCCTGTTTCAGGTTCTTGTTGTCAGTCCCGCTATACGCTATAATGTCAGCGAATATATGTCAAATGGCCCCGCCATTTTTTGTCCAGAAAGGTTTTTATACATGGAAAATTATTCCGTTATCATTCCATCCTACACGGTCGGCCCCGAAGCGTATCTGCAGATCCCCCATTACTGCCTGCCTTACGGCACCAGGGCGGTCGTCATCGGCGGCCGCAGGGCCATGGCTGCGTCCCGGCCCAAACTGGAGAGCGCTGTTGCCGACTCGGGTCTTTCCATCACCGCTTTTCTGCACTACGGGGAAGAAGCCTCCTACGAAGCGGCAGCCATCCTGGAGGAAGACCCGTTCCTGCAGGAAGCGGACATGGTCTTTGCCGTAGGCGGCGGAAAGGCGATCGACACGGCCAAGCTGGCAGCCCTGCATCTGAACAAGCCTTTCTTCACTTTTCCCACGATCGCGTCGAACTGCGCCGCAGCCTCCTCTGTCGCGATCATCTATCATCCTGACGGAAGTTTCCGGGAATTTGTCCATTACCTGGAAGGAAGCCGGCATGTCTTCATCGATACCGACATCATTGCCCGCTCTCCCTGGGAATACTTCTGGGCCGGGATCGGCGACACCTACGCAAAGTACTACGAGGTGACCATTTCCGCCCGCGGTGAAACGCTGGAGCACTATCTGGCGCTGGGCGTCAATATGAGCCGCATGTGTATGGAACCCCTTGTCAGGTTCGGTGAAAAAGCGCTGTCCGATCACAGGGCGGGAATCGCTTCCTATGAACTGGAGCAATGCATCCTGGCTGTTGTCATCACCACCGGATGGGTCTCCATGCTGGTCTCCCGCCGCCACAACATGCTCTACAACGGGGGTGTGGCACATGCCATGTTCTACAGCCTGTGCTCCCTTCCGGGTTTTGAGAAGGACCATATCCACGGGGTCGTTGTGGGCTTCGGTGTTCTTCTGCAGCTGCTGATCGACAACGATGAGGCCGAATACGAAAAGCTGCGCGCCTTCAACCGGCGGATCGGCCTGCCCACCACCTTCCGCGAGATCGGTGTTACTATGGAGGATCTGGAAAAAGTCGTCCATCTGATCATCAGCGACGAGGACGTGGAACACTTCCCCTATCAGCTGACAGAAGAAATGATCATGCAGGCTGCCCGAAAAATGGCTTAATATCAGAACAAGCGGCAAAAGTTTTCTTTTGCCGCTTTCTTTTTGACGTTTACTCCTGCGTATACCGCTCCAGGAACTGTCTGGTCCGCTCCTGCGTGGGGTTCTCAAATACCTGGGCAGGCGTTCCCTGCTCCACAATGACCCCCTGGTCCATGAACAGGACCTTGTCTGACACATCATGGGCAAATTTCATCTCATGGGTCACAATGACCATGGTGGTGTTCCGCTGTGCCAGCCCGTTGATGACCTTCAGCACCTCTCCGGTCAGTTCCGGGTCCAGGGCCGATGTGGGTTCATCAAAGCACAGGATATTCGGTTCCAGCATCAGCGCCCTCGCGATCGCCACACGCTGCTGCTGTCCGCCGGACAGCTGATGCGGATAATAATCCAGCTTGTCCTGCAGCCCTACGCTGCCGAGAATGTCCATTCCTTCTGCGCGGATCTTTTCCAGCACCGTCTTTTTGCTGTTCTTGTAATCCGGGTTTTCCCGTGCCAGCAGTTCCTTCGCAAGACAGACATTCTGCAATGCCGTATACTGGGGAAACAGATTGAAAGACTGGAACACCATGCCGAAATGCAGACGCTTTCTGCGCACCTGGCTCTCGATCTGTGTCGACGGATCCACCGCGTCAAAGATCGTCTCCCCGTTCACTATGATGCTGCCTGCACTCGGCCTTTCCAGAAAATTCAGGCAGCGCAGCAGCGTGGTCTTGCCGCTCCCCGACGCGCCGATCAGCGACATGACTTCTCCCTTTTCCAGGGAAAAATCGATCCCCTTCAGCACTTCCAGGTCGTCAAAATTTTTCCTTAATCCCTTTACTTCCAAAATAGCCATACCTGTTCTCCTTCATCGACTCCCTGTCTTTTGTTTTCCTGTCCGGTCACTGAACCTTGAAATAGTCCAGTTTCTTCTCAAGACGGCCGAGCAGGATCGTCAGTATGCCATTCATGGCAAGGAAATAAAGTCCCGTGGAAAACAGCGGCCAGATCAGTCCCTTCTTGGTAAAGCGCTCCGCGCACATGATGATCTCGGTGATGCCGATTACGCGGGCCAGAGCCGTATCTTTGGTCAGGGTGATCAGCTCATTGCCCATAGCCGGGGTAATGCGCTTGATGACCTGCATCAGGATGACCTTAAAGAAGATCTGGGGTTTTGTCATGCCCAGCACTTCTCCGGCCTCATGCTGGCCTTTGGGCACACTCTCTATACCGCCCCTGTAGATCTCGGAAAAATACGTTGCGTAGTTAATTATGAAAGCAATTTCCGCCGCCAGAAACCGGTTTGACATGGGCATGTCAAAAAGCAGTCCCGGCGCGTACAGGACCACAAACAGCTGCAGCATCAGCGGCGTACCGCGGATGACCCACACAAAAGTTCTGGTAAGGAGGCGCAGCGGAAGAAACCGCGTCCTGGAACCGAACATGATGACCAGGCCCAGCGGAAGAGAGAAAAGAAGCGTAATAACAAAAAGCTTTAAGTTGACAAGGATGCCCCCATTTAATGAGGTCAGCACTTCTGAAACGGAAGTCATAACGGTAATGAATGATCCTTTCCGTGTGATCTGCCGCATGCCGGCAGCTGTCGGGTTACAGCAAACAAAGTCCGCAAGCGGACTTCAACTTTCCAGTTCCTCACTCATGAGGGGAGCGCAGCAGGACTTTGCGCGCCGAGCACGGTCGCGGAGCGACATCTTCCTTACGTGCGAGTGTGCATCCCCGCGGAGCGTTTTTCGTATAGGAAATTCGGAAGAATTTCCTATACGAGAACAAAAAGGGCGTACGGCCTGAACCCCACGCCCTGTCAAGATCGTATCACCGGAATGCCGGCGGTTCCTGAAACGGATTATTTAGCAACCAGAATATCGCTCAGACCGTATTTCTCAGCGATCTCACCGACTGTTCCGTCTTCATACAGTTCCTGGATGGCCGCATTCACCATCTCGGTTACATCGGAGCCTTTGCGGAAAGCAATACCGTATTCCTGTTCTCCGAAGTTGTTGTCCAGATTGACGACCATGTCAGCATAGTCAGTGCCTTCACCGACCATAGCCAGTGCGCAGACGCTGTCAACAACCGCCAGATCAGCAGTGCCGGCCTTGACTTCCATCAGAGCTTTTGCCATGGAGTCGACTGCCACATAGTTGCTG
>JAGCAV010000333.1 GCA_017652545.1 Lachnospiraceae bacterium | reverse complement strand
TTTTGGACTGTGAAGCGCAGCATGCCGGAACCGGTCCGCATTCTTCCTGCAGTTCCTTCCGTTCATTCCGGATATCCATTTCTTCTTTTTCCGTGTTCAGCTGTTGTTTCATAACCTCGCCTGTCTTTCATCTGCAGATCTCAGAAAATCCCTGTCATATTCCATCTCAAATATACCCCCCACGGGTATGTTTCCAACAAGAATATATACCCCTATGGGGTATATGTCAAGTCAAAAAAAGAACATCCATTCCTGGATGCTCTTACAGTTTTGCCGGAAAATATGTGGTATGTGTCTTCAGAAAATCCCTGTCCCAGAGCTGTACGCCCGTTGTTTCGGCAAGCGTCCTCGCGGCAGCTGTAAAATAGCTGTTGGTTATGACAGCCGCCACATCACAGTCATAATGCACCTTACCGGCGAATGCTTCCTGAACAGCCTTGTTCCCGACATGGGCAGCGTACCGTTTGCACTGAATGGCATATCGCAGATCATCTTTCCAGGCGATCAGATCTGTACCCTGGTCTGCGCTTTTTCTTGTAAATGCAATGTCGGAAAAGCCCATATTCCGCAGCAGGCCGGCACAGAACACCTCGAAACTCTCGCCGTCCATATCATCGATCTTTTTCAACGCCGGGATCCGGCCTCTGATCAGTCTGTTAAACAGCAGGTTCCAGATAAAGTGAACGAGGCAGATCAGCAGCGCAAAGGCCAGAACAGCGTTAAAACCCAGCCCGATCTTCGCTGCCAGCCCTTCATTCAGAATGACTGTAGCCGTACAGAAGATGATCAGCAGGAGACAGACCAGTACAGCCCCGCGAAGGGACATGCCGTCATCACGCTTCTTTTTATTCATTGTCCTCTAACTCTGATGCATTCACAGATCACACCGCGGGGATCCGTCATAAAAACCTGAACACACCGAACACCTTTCCAAGAATCCTGACGTCTCCCTCAACAATGATCGGATCCATTGTGTCGTTCTCAGGCTGAAGTCTGATATGGCCTTCCTCCCGATAGTATGTTTTGACAGTCGCGCCGTCGTCGATCAGGGCGACAACCATGTCCCCGTTGCTGGCTGAATTCGTCTGTCTGACCAGCACCTGGTCTCCGTCCAGGATGCCTGCGTTGATCATTGATTCCCCTTTGACCTTCAGCATAAAGGACTGTTCATTGGGCATGAACTCCGCCGGGATCGGAAAGTAGCTTTCAATGTTTTCAACCGCCAGGATCGGTTCTCCGGCTGCCACGCGGCCAACCATAGGCACATTGACGACTTCCCTTCTGGTCATATTGAAGTTTTCATCCAGGATCTCGATCGCTCTGGGCTTTGTCGGATCCCTTCTGATATAGCCGTTTTTCTCAAGCGTATCCAGATGCGCATGTACCGATGAACTGGATTTAAGCCTGACTGCTTCACCGATCTCTCTCACCGTAGGGGGGAAGCCCCGGTTCAGGATCGTGTTCTTCATATAGTTCAGGATCTCTTCCTGTTTTTTTGAAATCTTCCCGTATGCCATAGTATCCCATCCCATCTATTCCGTGCATCCGCCCGGTCCTGAGCATTTTCCGCCGTAAAAACCCGCGAAGATGCCGACACACCTTCACATGAATTATAGCACAGCACACCGGATGTTGCAACAAAATTCGAACGAATGTTCACGCACAATTGTTCGGAAACGTCTTCCGTCCGTATGCTCAGGATGTCAGCCCCAGATACTCCTCAAGGCACTGCCCGCTCTCCTTCATCTCCAGCGCCGCATCTTTTCCAACGTATCGGAAATGCCAGGGTTCATTGATGATTCCAGTAATCTCAGTCTTATCTTCCGGGTACCGGATGATGAACCCATAATCCCAGCAGTACAGTTTCAGCCAGTACCAGACGCTCCCCGGATCCTGGCCTGAAGAGGGGTCAGAGGAAATATCAACGGATAATCCCAGCTGATGCTCACTGGTTCCGGGAATGGCGACCCATTCCTCAGCCATTTTTGTCGCATCCTCCGTAGAATATCCCGATGCGGTGTACTCACTGATCTTGTCATCCATCAGCTGCTGCTGCTTTTCCATTGTCCGGAAGGATGACGTAATATACGGGTAGATCCCCTGTTCTCTGGCGTCGTCAAACATCTCCTGCAGGGCAGGATAGATCCTGCTGTCAACGCTGTTGTCGTTCTGCAGCTGCGTCAGTTCGGGAATGGCATAGTCTTCCGGAATGGGATGCGTTGCATTGACCAGGATCAGGCGCCAGTCGTTTTCTGTATAGGCATCCTCGGCGCCGTCCTCCGGACCGGGCTGCTCAGTTCCGGCTGATGTCTCCTGCACTGTTTCAGGGCTTTTGCTTTCTGTCTTTGAGCCGATGCCGACAATGATCTCACCCGCCATGGCTGTCCCGCCGGACATCCCGGGTGCATATATCGTCTGTATAAACAGCATAAGTGCACCCGCTAGGATGCACTTGCCTGTCATCAATCTTCTTAATTTCATAATGCTCCGATTAAGATGTGTCCGTTCAGCTGATCAGTCCAGATAATAAGAATACTGCATATCATCGGGTGTCAGCGTTTTCAGAACTTCCACGTATTTTGCAGCTTCCACGTTGCAGCCCTTCAGGTCATGATCGCGGTAATTGCCGCACTCTTCTTCCTTCGCACCGGGGATCTCTCCGTCATAGGTCGCCATGAATTCAAAGGATTTGAGTACACAGTCCAGAACCTCGGCATTGGTCAGGCCTCTTGTCAGGAAATAGCAGCCGGTACGGCATCCCATCGGGCCGATGTAGATAATGCTGTCCTGATACTTGCTGTTTCTGGCATAAGTTGCAAACAGATGCTCGATGGTATGGCTGACAGCGGTGGTCAGGTAATCGCCGTGATTCGGCTCCTTGATCCGGACATCCCATGTCTTCACATCATCATCCTGCCTGGACAGATACAGGCCTTTTGCAAGCCTTGTGTGGTCAATAGAAAAACTCGGAATTCTCTTCATAATATGTCTCCTTTTAAAATAATGACTGTATATGATGATGCCGAAACCGAAGGTATTTCAGCCCGTACATCGTATCATCTGCTGTTTCAGGCTTCCCCACCGATCCGGATCAGGACCTTGATCTGCTCCGGTCCGTGGGCGATCAGATACTCAAACCCGTCCTCGACCAGCGTATCAAGTGTCACTTCCCGGGTGATCAGTTCATCTGCATTGATCCTGCCTTCCCTGATATACTGCAGCGCTGTGGCGATCTCATCCACATGTGCCTGGCTGGTGTAGAGCACACGCTCCGCCTCCTGCAGGGTGTTCATATCGATCACCGGCTTCTTTCCGAACACACCCATGATCATGAGTCTTCCGCCCGGTTTGCTGATCCGGATCGCCTGATCCAGAGTCGCTCCGGAGCCGATGCATTCATAGACAACGTCGGCCAGATTTCCGTCGGACCACTTCTCAACAACCGAAATCAGGTCTTCCTGTGAAGCGTCGACGTACGTGCCTCCGTATTTTTCGATCAGTTCTCTGCGATAGTCACCGATACCTGAAACCAGGATCCTGCCTGCACCGGCATACCTGGCGCCGAAAAAAGCGGACAGGCCGATGATACCCGGCCCGATCACGACCACATCCTTACCGCTGACATCTCCGAGAAGATTCGTCGCATGGATCCCGCAGGCCAGCGGCTCCGCCACGGCGGCTTCCCGCTGCGAAATACCCTCAGGTATGGCAAACAGCCTTGACGCCTCCACTGTCACATATTCCGCAAAGGCACCGTCATCACCAACGCCGAGAAAACCGAGTTTCCGGCAGATGTTGTACCGTCCGGAGAGGCATGCCTCACATTTTCCGCAGGACAGGCTTCCGTTTGCCGTCACCCGGTCTCCGACCTGCCAGCCTATGACATGTTCGCCAAGCTTTTCGATCCGCCCCGAAAATTCATGTCCGATAATAAGCGGTGCAGTCCGTCCTGTCAACCGGTGAGGTCTCTCAACCGGGATAAAATTCGGTCCTTCATATTCGTGACGGTCTGTTCCGCAAATGCCTGCCCAGTCAACCCGGACCAGTACTTCCCCCTCTTTCGGAACCGGGACCGGTCTTTCCTCAATTCGTACATCTTTATGTCCGTGCCAAACAGCTGCCCTCATCTGGTGTACACTCCTTGAAAAAACTTCACGCTTCAAACTTTACTCTTCAGACTATCCCAGGTACGCTTCCATCAACTGCTCATTCTCAAGCAGCTCTTTTCCACTTCCCTCCATGACGACATGGCCGACGTTCATGACATACGCACGGTCTGCGATCGACAGGGCTTTCTTTGCGTTCTGTTCGATCAGCAGGATCGTCGTCCCATCATTCGCGATCTTGCGCAGCGTCTCCATGATCTGGGTCACAATGATCGGTGCAAGTCCCAGGCTGGGCTCATCCAGCATCAGAAGCTTGGGCCTGGCCATCAGTCCCCTTGCGATCGCCAGCATCTGCTGCTCACCGCCGGAGAGCGTACCTCCGAACTGGGAGGTTCTCTCTTTCAGCCTTGGAAACATCTCATAGACCATCTCCAGGTCCTGTCTGATGCCGTCCTGGTCATTCCGCTGACAGCATCCGATCATCAGGTTGTCATACACGGTCAGCCGGTAAAAGATCTGACGCCCCTCCGGCACGATCACCATGCCTTTCTGAACGATGTTATGGGATTTGGCCGGGAGCGGTTCTCCGTCGAAGATGACACTGCCCCCGATGATCTTATGTTCACCGGAAAGACATTTGAGAAGGGTGGATTTTCCTGCTCCGTTGGCGCCGAGCACCGCGACGACCCTGCCCTTTTCAACTTCCATCGATACACCGTCAAGCGCCCGGATCCCGCCGTAAGCCGCATGCAGGTCAGTTATCTTTAAAATGGTTTCCGCCATTACAGTTCACCTCCCAGATATGCAGCTATGACTGCCTCGTCTTTCTTGACATCCTCCACCCTGCCGGCAGCAAGCGTCTTGCCGAAGTCAAGCACCGTACACTGTTCGCAGAGATTGGAAACCACATCCATGTGATGTTCGATCATCATGATCGTGATCGGATACTTCTCATGAAGTCCCTTGATAAACTCAACCAGATCCAGGGCCTCATCTTCATTCATGCCGGCCGCCGGCTCATCCAGCAGAAGCAGCTTTGGATTCGTCGCCATTGCCCTGGCAATTTCCAGCTTGCGCTGATGTCCGTACGGAAGTGCGCTGGCGATCGTATCAGCCTTATCCTGCAGACCGACCGTTTCCAGCAGGGCCATGGCCTTCTCGTCGATCCGCTTTGTAACCTGCCGGTATTTCGGAAGTCTGAGCAGCGCGTCAGCCAGCGTATATGTATCATTCATGTTGCAGGCGATGCAAACATTCATTTTGACGCTCAGATTGGAGAAGAGCCTGATGTTCTGGAAGGTTCTTGCGATACCGATCCTGGCGGCTTCGTGCGGCTGGATCTTTGTGATATCTTTTCCCTCAAACAGGATGTTTCCGTCATCCGCTCTGTAGATCCCCGTAATGGTGTTGAAGATCGTCGTCTTTCCTGCTCCGTTCGGCCCGATCAGTCCATAGATGCTGCGCGGCATGACTTTCAGGTCAAAATTGTCAATCGCGACAACGCCGCCAAAGCGCTTCTGGACTTTTCTCATTTCAAGAACAGGAACCGTCCCTGTCGTGCTCATACGCCTGTTCCTCCTTTCACCGGTGCGGAAGCTTTCGCGTCCGATCCTTTTCCGGATCCGTCAGAGCCTGAACCGCCGGAAAACTTTCTCTTGAACCAGCGAATGATCCCGGTGATGGAAAACTCCCGGTAGCCGAGGAGACCGGCCGGACGCAGCAGGATCACCAGTACAACGGAGATGCCGTAGAACAGCATTCTGTATTCTGACAGGCTCCTGAAGATCTCCGGAAGAAGCTGTACGATCAGGGTTCCCAGCACGCTGCCGGTCAGCGATCCCAGACCGCCCAGGACCGTGGTGATGATCAGCTCACAGCTCTTGGGCAGGTTGAAAAGGCTGGGCGTGATATACTGCAGGTAATGCGCGTAAAGACCGCCGGCCCATCCGGCAAAGATCGCGCTGAAGATGAAGGACAGCTTCTTGTAATGGACCACGTTGATCCCGTTGGCGGCAGCCGCGACCTCATTTTCACGAATGGCGGAAAATGCCTGCCCGTAGCGGGAATGGATCAGGTTCCAGGCGATCACAAAAGCAAGGATCGCACAGAACAGCGCGACGTAACCGTTCGTCTTGTAAGGGATTCCGGAGTAACCGTTGGCACCGCCGGTCAGTTTCCTTGTATAGTTGAACAGTACGCGCACGCATTCGCCAAATCCGAGGCAGCTGATCAGGAAGTAGTCGCCGCGCAGCCGGATGGTGAGGCTGCCCAGCAGGAAAGCCACGATTCCGGCCATGATTGCGCCGCACAGGAGCGCGATCGGGAAGGGCAGGTGAAACTGCACTGAGCAGATGGCTGCAGTGTAGGCGCCGATGGACATAAAGCCGGCATTTCCAAAGGAGAACAGCCTGGTAAATCCGGTCAGCACGGACATGCCCAGGACAGCGATCATATTCACGCAGACTATGACGACAACACCTTCGTAGAATGAATTGATAAACATGCTTCTCCCCCCTTTCTTATGCCTTCTCCTGCACATCCACGCCGAAAAGACCGGCAGGACGGACCAGGAGGATGAGGATCAGCAGGGAGAATGAGATCAGGTCACGCAGGCCTGAACTGATATAGCCGGATACGACCGTCTCGATAAATCCGAGCAGGATCGCTCCGACGATCGCGCCCGGAACGCTGCCGAGCCCGCCGATGACGGAGGCAATGAACGCCTTCAGCCCGACATTGCCCATGGTCGGATAGACATTGTATTTCATGCCGTACATGATGCCGGCCATACCGGCCAGCGCACCGGCCAGCACAAACACCAGCGCGATCACCTGGTCAATCCTGACGCCGAGGATCCTGGCGGTCCTGCCGGAGCAGGCCACAGCGCGCACATGCAGGCCAAACCTGGTCTTGTTGATAATGAGCAGCAGCGCGACCAGTACGACAAGTGCCACGACCAGGCACAGCATATCTGTCGTTCCGATGAAGACACCGCCGATGTTGAGCGTCATGACCTTGAAGATCTTCGGCAGCTGCTTGAATTTGGAACCCCAGATCACGTTTGCCAGATTCTGATACGTTGTGGAAAGTCCCATCGCGGCTATCATCAGAAACATATTCGGCGAGCCGTTGTTGCGGATGCGCCGGTAGGCGATCTTCTCATTGAAGAGGCTGATGACAGCAGCGCCTCCGATTCCGATGATGCAGCATACGGCAAAAGGCAGCTTCGGCACCAGTGTTGCCATAAAGCAGCAGTATGCACCAAGCATGCACACTTCTCCATGTGCCCAGTTCGAGAAATCAAGCAGACTGTAGACCAGCGCATATCCGGATGCGATCAGCGCGTACACGCTGCCGATGGATATGCCTGTGATCATCTGCTGAATCAGAATTTTCATAGTGCTTCCCCCAATTGCGACAGTGTTTTTTCTCTTACCTCAATATGCCCGTTCGGCAAACGCACAGTAAAGAGTATAAAACAAACAGGATGGAAATGCTACATATTTTTCCCGATCCGTCTGTATAAAAAGGAGGCAGGGACCATTCCCTGCCTCCTTACTTCTCAGGATATGCTGTTTTCGTAATTACGGCTCATAGATGCCGACATACGTCACTTCTTCTGCGTCCACGCGGAAGATAGCCGCATCACGGCTCGGATTGTGGTTGGTGGGATCGATGCTCATATGGCCAAGAAGACCGTCAAAGCTCTCCGTTGCCTCCAGCTGGTCCCTGATCGCTTCGGGATCGTCGCTACCGGCATTCTCGATCGCCTGTTTGATCCACATGACACCGTCATTGCCGTACAGGCACTCAGTCTCAAGGGCTACGTTAAAGGCCTCGGCATACACTTCGCCATAGGCAGCAGCTTCCGGAAGATTGAAGCCCGGTCTGGAAACATAATAGCAGCCTTCCAGGGCGCCGTGGCTCAGTTCGATCAGCTCGGTGGTATCCCAGCCGTCAGCGCCGAACAGAACGGACTCAATGCCAAGCTCTCTGGCCTGCTGGCCGATCAGAGCGACATTCTCATAGTTCCAGGGAACGAACAGGACATCCGGTTTTGCAGCAGCGATCTTGGTCAGCTGTGCACGGAAATCGTTGTCACCATTCTGAGCTTCTTCCTTGGCAACCAGCTCGCCGCCAAGCTCTGTGAATGTCTCAACCATGAAATCACCGACGCTGGTGGAATAGCTGTCCGTGATATCCTCAATAACGGCACAGGTCTTCAGGCCAAGCTCGTTATAGGCATAGGAGCCTGCCAGATAGCCCATGTAGGAATCGATGAAGCACAGGCGGAATGAATACGGATGAAGCGTACCATTCTCTGCTACTGTGACCAGTTCGTTGGAGGCTGCGGTGGCGATGACCGGAACTTTCAGATCATCAGCGACTGCTGCGATGGGGATATTGCAGGATGAGAAGTTCGTGCCAACAACCGCACAGACTCCCTCTTCCTCTACAAGCCTCTTGTAAGCCGCGACAGAGTCATCTGCTACGCCTTTGCCGTCAAGGCCGATCACCTGAACTTCTCTTCCGAGAATGCCGCCTTCTTCGTTGAGCTGGCTCGCGGTAAGCTGCATGCCGTTCAGACCTGCCTGGCCCCACAGAGCGGTGTCGCCGGAAAGAGCGCCGACATAGCCGATCTTGATCGGATTCTCAGTATCCAGATCCGCTGCAAACCCGCTGACGGTAAGCGCTGCTGCCGCAGCTGCCGCCGCACACAGTGCGATGAGTCTTTTTTTCATAGTAACCTCCTTTGCAATACTTAACCTACTTCGTTAGTATGTTTAATATGTATTTTAAAATTATATGCCTACAGGCCGCGATTGTCAATAATTTCTTGCTTATCCCCCTGTAAAAGCGCAATTTTTTGGGAGAAATGACCAAATACAGTCTAATCCCGTTCGAGCTCGACTCTTTTGAGGCCGTAGCGTCTGATCAGGTCAAAACCGTAGTCCGTGAAAGCTTCCAGCCGTTCCGGGCTGTGGGCATCCGTATTGAGGATCACCCGTATGCTGTAATCGGAAGCCATCTCCCAGAACTGCCATCTGGGATAAATGACCAGCGGGTGTCCCCGGTGATGCGTCTTCCAGACACCGCTGACATTCACCTCCAGTACCGTATGATGCTCACGGGCCGCCTCAAGGATCTCCCCGGCAGCCGCCCGGGCGTTCAGATCCCATCCGGAGGCATCCTCTCCCAGTTCGATCGGCCTCCCGAACAGATCCGGGTGCGCACAGAAGGTAAAGAGACCGCTCTCGATCATCCTGACATACAGATCCGTGTAGATGCGCAGTTCCCTGACCCCGAAATGCCGGTTTGAGAAGCAGTCCATCACGTCGCTGCCGTTCTTCAGTTCATGGACCGACCCCACCAGATAGTCCAGGCCCAGTCTGTCCAGATAGTATTCCCTGATGCGCTCTTCATCAGAAGGATCATAATCGCATTCCACGCCGCACAGGACCTTTACGCCTCCGAACGCACCGTCCGCCAGCCGGCAGGAACGCACATAATCCGGCACCGCTTCCTCCTGCATGCGGAACACATGGTTTCCGCTTCCGGGGATCCATGCATGTTCTGAAATGCCGATCTTTGACATGCCCAGGGATGACGCGCGCATCGCGTAATCCTCCACATCCCCGCTGGCATGATCACAGCGGAATGTGTGCGTATGATAATTATTCCATGCTTCACCCGGGTTCACAAAAAACGCTTTCATGAGTCTTCAACTCCACTCCCAGCTCTCAACAAACCACTCTTACGGTCTGTCCGAGTCAGGATACCATATTTGCACCGGCTATTTACCGGTATACTTCCACATCCGCCGTAATCCTGCCCTTCCGCGTTTCTCCCTCGATCCCGGTAAACACAAATTTGCCGTATCCGCGCGCGGAGATGACATCCCCTTCCTTCGGTTGAAAGCTTTCATTCAGGCAGGTATTTCCGTTTACAAAGATCAGCTGCGCCGCAAACAGGTCCTTCGCTTTTCCCCGCGGCAGGTGATAGAGTCTTGCGATCAGGGCGTCAAGCCGCAGAGAAGGAATGTTCAGTACTTCCGGCTCCCTCTTCGGGATCACCTCTTCAGGCACCTGATCCGTCAGCTCACAGATGACCGGCGTGTGCCTGACAGCGCGCAATTCACCGGCTATAAACGGGGCGATCTGCTCCAGCGCAAAGATCCATGCCGTGTTATCCCTGATCAGAATATCGCCGACCGTGCTCCGTTCAATTCCCAGATGCATCAGGGCGCCAAGAAAATCCCGATGCGTCAGATGATCGGCAAACCTGGCGTTCTGCGGAGAGACCCGGATCACGCGGATCGGAAAATCCGCCTCGTAACCGATCCTGTTCTCATCTCCGAAGCGAACCACAACACGTTCGCATCCTTCCATGCCGCCCCATGCCAGAAATGGTGTTTTTCCCGCTGCCGCAGCTGTCAGTGCCGCTTCGGAGGGCGAAAGAAAATCCGAAAAAGTAAATATATCCCTGTTATCGCTGACCCTGGCCAGGTCAGCCAGGCGGCTTGCCAGAAATCTGTCGTCCATCGGTCATCTCCTGCCTGCCGGTCCGCGGCTTCTGCCCCGGTATCATCTGTATATACCGCTTGAAACAGCCGGGCTTTCAGGCTACAATCTAAGCCATGAAGATCGCAGCTATCATAGCAGAATACAACCCATTTCACAATGGCCACTTCCATCAGGTACAGATCCTGAAGGACCGGATGGGATACGATCATGTGATCGCCATCATGAGTCCTGACTTTGTCCAGCGCGGGGAGCCGGCTCTTTTCGGCATGTATGACCGGGCGAGAGCCGCCATGGCAGGAGGCGTTGATGCCGTGTTCTTAATGCCGGTCTGTCTGGCAACAGGCAGCGCGGAATATTTTGCAGAGGGAGGGGTCGGGATCGCTCATGCGCTGGGCGCCGTCGATGCGCTCTGCTTCGGATGTGAGACACCGGACACTGCCCTGCTTCACCGGGTCGCCTCCATAGCCAATGAGGAATCCCCCCTCTTCCGCGGCACGCTGCGCCGGAGACTGGCTGAGGGTGTTCCGTTCCCGGCAGCCCGGGCTGAGGCGGTTCGCCATGTGCTGCAGGAACAGAATACGTCCGCCATCCCTGCCTTTGAAGTGCCTGAAGCACCGAACAACATCCTGGCAGTCGAATATGTGCGTGCCATCCTGAAGCTGAAGAGTCATCTGAAGCCGCTTCCCATTCTGCGGGAAGGAAGCGCCTATCATGATGACAGGCTGGCAGGCTTATCTGAAGAGACACCAATATTGCCTTCCGCTGCCGCGATCAGAAAGGCGGTCAGGAACCGTCTCTGTGAGCATGCCGATACGGATGAAAGGGATATGAAAAATGCGCTGAATCTGATCCGCTCAGATCTGATCCGCGCGATCCCGCAGGCGTCTTTTGATATCCTCATGCATGCGCTGTCAGAAAAGCGGATCTGTTCCACGCAAAAATATGATCTGCTGATGCATTTTGCGCTGCTGCAGTTTGCCGGGCAGACCATCCATGAGGATGTCACCGCATCGTCTGTCAAAGCCGGGACTGTTCAGGACATGGCGCCGGAACTGGCTGCACGGATCGCCGGAAGCATCGGAGAATTTCAAAGCACCGAATCCTATGCGGCGTTCCTGCATACAAAGAACCTGACACTCTCACGTGTAAACAGGGCGCTGCTGCACGTCCTGCTG
>JAGCAV010000029.1 GCA_017652545.1 Lachnospiraceae bacterium | reverse complement strand
TGTGAAGCTCCGCCTCGACGGGAAAGTGAGCACGCTGCCGGCTGATGAGCTGGATCAGATCTCAAAAGACGCGGCGGCAGTGGTCCGCACGGTGATACGCGATTACGCGTATCTGCTCGGGTAAGGCGGTTTGGATTTTCTGGGGAGAAGGAGGCAGAGCGCTTCCTTCTCTTTTGAGGAATAAGGATATGAGTCGGAAAAAACAGATTGCTCTCATTCGCTGCGCAGGTTCTGCCGCGATCAGAACCGGTGGGGATCCCGAAGAGAGGAACGGAAACTGCGCGGCCTTGAAAGAAACGGCTGCGGACGGCGCGGCTGTATGTATCTATGGCTGCCTTGGCGGCGGAAGCTGTGTGAAAATCTGCCCGAAGCAGGCGATCTCCTTTACCGGGAACGGTCCGGCGAAGGCGGACAGGAAGGTGTGCATCGGCTGCGGAAAGTGCGTGAAAGCCTGCCCGCAGAACCTGATCACACTTGTCCCCGCGGAGAATACCATTCAGCCGCTGTGCAGCAGTCTTTCATCCGCGAAGGAGACGAGGCTTGTCTGCAGCGAGGGCTGCATCGGCTGCGGGATCTGCGAACGGCTCTGTCCGGCCGGGGCGATCCGTGTGACCGGATCCCATGCGGTGATCGATCAGAAACGCTGCATCGCCTGCGGGATGTGTGCGGCGGGCTGTCCGAGGAACGTCATCCATGATGCCAATGGAATCCTGGCGGCGGAGTAAGGGGGTGCGGTCCATGCAAAAGCAACAGGAGATCTATGAGTTTACCGTCAACGGTAAGACCTGCGTGACGCAGGAAAACAAGCCGCTCCTCAAGTACCTGCGCAATGATCTTCATCTGTATTCCGTGAAGGACGGATGCAGCGAAGGCGCCTGCGGGACATGTACGATCATCGTCGATGGCGTGGCTGTCAAATCCTGTGTTCTGACCACGAAGAAGGCTGCCGGCAGGAAGATCCTGACGGTGGAAGGACTTTCCGATTTTGAGAAGGAAGCGTTTGTCTACGCGTTCGGGACGAGCGGATCGGTTCAGTGCGGCTTCTGCATTCCGGGCATGGTGATGGCCGGTAAGGCACTGCTGGACCAGAACCCGGATCCGACCGAAGAAGAAATCAGGACCGCGCTGCGCGGCAATATCTGCCGCTGTACGGGTTACCGGAAGATCATAGAGGGGATCCGGCTGACGGCTTCCATCCTGCGGGGGGAGACGAAGATCGACCCTGAGATGGAGAAGGGAGATGTGTTCGGCGTCGGACAGCGGGCCTTCCGCGTTGATGTCAGGAAGAAGGTGCTCGGCTACGGGAAATATCCGGATGATATCGAGATGGAGGGGATGCTTCATCTCTCGGCTGTGCGGTCAAAGTATGCCAGGGCACGCGTGCTCTCCATTGACGCATCGAAGGCGCTGGCACTGGAAGGCGTCGCCGGTGTGCTGACGGCAAAGGATGTGCCGAACAACAAGGTGGGGCATATCCAGCAGGACTGGGACGTCATGATCGAAGAAGGTCAGATCACCCGGTGCGTGGGCGACGCGATCTGCCTGGTCGCGGCTGAGACGGAGGAAATACTGGAGAAGGCAAAGAAACTGGTCAGAATCGAGTATGAGGTGCTGGAACCTGTCTGTTCGATCGCAGACGCCATGGCGCCGGACGCGCCGAAGATCCACAGCGGCGGAAATCTGTGCCAGTCCAGGCATGTGACCAGGGGAGACGCGGCAGCCGCGCTGGCCGCCTCCGCCTATACGGTGACAAAGTCTTTCTCGACTCCGTTTACGGAGCATGCGTTCCTGGAGCCGGAGTGCGCGGTCGCATTCCCCTATAAGGACGGGGTGAAGATCTTAAGCACTGATCAGGGCGCTTTCGATACCCGCAAGGAGACCGCCATCATGTTCGGCTGGGAGCCGGAACGGGTGGTGGTCGAAAACCAGCTGATCGGCGGCGGCTTCGGGGGTAAGGAGGATGTGTCGGTGCAGCACATCAGTGCACTGGCTGCATGGATCTTCAAGCGGCCGGTCAAGGCAAAACTGTCCCGGCAGGAGTCGATCAATTTCCATCCCAAGCGTCACGCCATGGAGGGAACCTTTACCCTTGGCTGTGATGAGAACGGGATCTTTACAGGGCTCGACTGTGAGATCTACTTCGACACCGGCGCCTATGCTTCGCTCTGCGGGCCGGTGCTGGAAAGGGCCTGCACGCATTCCGTAGGTCCCTACTGTTACCAGAATACGGACATCCGCGGATACGGATACTATACGAATAATCCGCCGGCGGGGGCGTTCCGCGGGTTCGGTGTCTGCCAGAGTGAGTTTGCCCTGGAGACGATGATCAACCTGCTGGCTGAGAAGGTGGGCATTTCCCCGTGGGAGATCCGGTTCAGAAATGCCATTGAGCCGGGAAAGGTGCTGCCCAACGGTCAGATCGCGGACTGCTCGACCGCCCTCAAGGAAACACTGCTGGCGGTGAAGGATGTCTATGAAGCCAACCGGGACCATGCCGGGATCGCCTGCGCCATGAAAAACGCCGGTGTCGGCGTCGGGCTTCCGGATAAGGGACGCGCCAGGCTGGTCATTGAGGACGGCGTCTGCGTGATCTACTGCGCCGCTTCGGACATCGGACAGGGCTGCCTGACGGTGTTCTGCCAGGACGTGGCGGAGGCAACCGGGCTTCCGCTGTCAAAGATCAGAAACGGCAGTCCCAGCACGGAACTGGCGCCGGATTCCGGGACTACATCCGGTTCCAGACAGACGCTGCTTTCCGGCGAAGCCGTGCGAGGGGCAGCGAAGCAGCTCAACGAGGCGCTCAAAGAGGCTGGCGGAGATCTGCCGGCTCTGAACGGGCAGAGCTTTTTCTATGAATATTTTGAACCGACAGATAAGCTGGGAGCGGATGTACCCAATCCGAAGAGCCATATCGCATATGGTTATGCCACGCATGTGGTCATTCTGGATGACGACGGACGGGTGAAGGAAGTGTACGCGGCGCACGATTCGGGAAAGGTCGTCAACCCGATCGCCATCCAGGGCCAGATCGAGGGCGGTGTGCTCATGGGCATGGGTTATGCCCTGACAGAAGACTTCCCGCTCAAAGACGGGGTTCCGCAGGCGAAATACGGGACGCTCGGTCTGCTTCGGGCTCCGCAGATCCCGGATATCCACGCGATCTATGTCGAGAAGGAAGAACTGCTGGAAGTCGCCTACGGCGCCAAGGGAATTGGGGAGATCGCGACCATCCCGACCGCTCCTGCGGTTCAGGCAGCCTATTACGCGAAGGATGGGATATTCAGAACAAAACTGCCGTTGGAGAACACATGGTATACAAGGAGTTAAGAACATGAACAGATCCAATAATGCAGAAATGGAGTTCTGCGTCAATCATCTGCCTGCATCTGATGACAAATGGCTGTCCGTCATGTCAGAAGCTCATGTCAGGCAAGCCTTGCGGTTTCACCGGTCATTTCCGGAATACGAGGTGACCCCGCTGCAGCGGCTCAGGAGAATGGAAGGATATCTGGGGCTGAAGGGACTGTATGTGAAGGATGAGTCCTACCGGTTTGGCCTGAATGCATTCAAGGTTCTGGGCGGTTCCTACGCCATGGCCAGCTACATTGCCGGACGCACCGGAAAAACCGTGGATGACCTGCCCTACAGCGTGCTTTCATCCGAAGAATTCCGCAGGGAGATGGGGCAGACCACATTCTATACGGCAACGGACGGCAATCATGGCCGGGGCGTAGCCTGGGCCGCAAACCGGCTGGGGCAGAAGAGCGTGGTACGCATGCCCCGGGGATCATCGGAAACGCGTCTGGCCAACATCGCGAAGGAAGGCGCCGAGGTCACGATCGAGGACCTTAACTACGATGAATGCGTCCGCCTGGCGGCCGCTCAGGCGAAGGCGGATCCGAACGGTGTGATCGTGCAGGATACAGCCTGGAAAGGCTATACGGATATCCCGTCCTGGATCATGCAGGGATATGGTACACTGGCTCTTGAGGCGGACAGACAGCTGCTGGCGGACGGCGTGGAAAAGCCGACACATGTGATCGTGCAGGCGGGAGTCGGGTCCCTGGCCTCGGCTGTTGTCGGTTATTTCGCGAACAAATACCGGGATCATGAGCCTGTGATGTGCGTCTGTGAGGCCGGTTCGGCTGCCTGTCTGTACCGGTCAGCCGTCAAGGGGACGGGACAGACAGTTAAGGTGCGGGGCAAGCTCGACACGATCATGGCCGGCCTTGCCTGCGGAGAGCCGAATGTGATCGGCTGGGATATCCTGCGCAACCACGCAGCCGGTTTTGCCGCCTGCCCCGACTGGATGAGCGCGAAGGGCATGCGCATGTACGGTGTGCCGCTGGCCGGCGACCCGACCATCATCTCCGGTGAGTCGGGTGCCGTAACGATGGGTTTCCTCGCATCTGTCATGATGTATCCAAGGTATGAACAGATCAGGAAAGCCCTGAAACTGGACGAGAATTCAATTGTTCTTCTGATCTCCACGGAAGGAAATACAGACCCGGTCAGGTTCCGTGAGGTCGTCTGGGACGGACTGTACGGGATCAGGCATCGCGGTGAAGAAGTGGTCAGATAAAAATGACAGGCGACTTCAGTTGGGGATAAAATACATTCTGAGCCCAACATCATATAAAGATATAAAGGAAGAAGTACAAAGGAGGCAGCCAAGATGGCACTGGATTACGCGAAGATCAAAGAAGCAGCAGAAAACTACCGCCCGGAGATGGTCCGGTTCCTGCGGGAGATGATTTCCCACCCCAGTGAGAGCTGTGAGGAGAAGGAAGTGGTAGCCTGCATCAAGGCCGAGATGGAAAAACTGGCCTTTGACAGGGTGGAGGTTGACGGTCTGGGCAATGTGATCGGCTGGATGGGAAACGGCGATAAGATCATTGCCATCGACAGCCACATCGATACTGTCGGTATCGGCAACATCAGCAACTGGGAGCAGGATCCCTACAAGGGCTATGAGACCGATGAGATCATCTACGGACGGGGCGGCTCCGATCAGGAAGGCGGCATGGCCAGCGCAGTGTACGGCGCGAAGATCATGAAGGATCTTGACCTGATCCCGGAAGGCTATAAGCTGATGATCGTCGGCAGTGTTCAGGAGGAAGACTGCGACGGTATGTGCTGGCAGTACATTTATAACAAGGACGGGATCGTTCCCGAGTTTGTCATCTCCACAGAACCCACGGACGGCGGTATTTACCGCGGACACCGGGGCCGTATGGAGATCCGCGTGGATGTGAAGGGCATTTCCTGCCACGGAAGCGCGCCGGAACGCGGCGACAACGCGATCTACAAGATGGCGGATATCATCGCGGACGTCCGCTCCCTCAATGAGAACGGCTGCGGCGAAGATGATGAGATCAAGGGCCTTGTGAAGATGCTTGAGCCGGCGTTCAATCCGGATTACTATGAGGATGCAAGGTTCCTTGGCCGGGGCACCTGCACCGTCTCCCAGATCTTCTATACCTCACCGAGCCGCTGCGCGGTGGCGGACTCCTGCGCGATCTCCATTGACCGCCGCATGACTGCGGGCGAGACCTGGGACTCCTGCCTGGAGGAGATCCGCCAGCTTCCAAGCTGCAGAAAATACGGCGATGACGTAAAGGTCTCCATGTACATGTACGACAGGCCTTCCTGGACCGGCGAAGTCTATGAGACGGAAGCCTATTTCCCGACATGGATCAATAAGGAGAGCGCCGCTCATGTCAAGGCGCTTGTGGATGCCCATAAGGCGCTTTTCGGCGACGAGCGGATCGGAGCGCCTTCTGCCATGAGCACCAGAGCAGGCAGACCGCTGACGGACAAATGGACCTTCTCGACCAACGGCGTGGCGATCCAGGGCCGTTACGGCATTCCCTGTGTCGGCTTCGGACCGGGTGCCGAAAGCCAGGCACACGCCCCGAATGAGATCACCTGGAAGCAGGATCTGGTGACCTGCGCAGCGCTTTACGTAGCGGCTGTCAATCTGTATCCGACCGAGGAGAAGACCGGGGATGTGACGCAGTTCAGAGCCGGGACGACAGACAATGAGATCAAATGACAGAACGTCATTTTTAGTATTGACACAGACATACAGG
>JAGCAV010000332.1 GCA_017652545.1 Lachnospiraceae bacterium | reverse complement strand
AGCGTCCCGGTAGGCACGCAGGGTGCCGGGATCATAGGTACAGTAGTGATAATCGCAATAGGAACACTGTCTGACACAAAAAGTGATACAGATCTGCAGCAATAAAGGACGTTTTGTCATCATCTCACCTCACGAACTGAGTCATCAGCAGGATTGCACCTGATACTATACTACAATCCGTGACGACAGAACAATAGCGGGATCAGCCAATATTTTCATATGAAAAAGGATCACAGCCATATGCATTTAGACCGAAATGCGCTGTGATCATGAAAAGGAAGAACAGCTTATGGAAAAAAGGATCGTCAGGAAATCAGTCCGTTTCTTTGGAATTGTCCAGGGGGTCGGATTCCGTTACAAAGCCATACGGGCCGCCCGCATGACAGGGGCGACCGGATGGGTCCGCAATGAATATGACGGGTCTGTCACCATGGAGATCCAGGGAACATACTGGCAGATCGAACGGGTGATCAGTGAACTTCAGGATGACCGTTTTATTCGGATCGAGGATATGGACGTAAGGCGCATTGACCCTGTTGAAGGAGAGAAAGAGTTCCGGACACAGTGGTCATGACGGGCTGTAAAAGCGCCGGATTCCGTCCAGGGTGGCAGTCATATTCCGCAGGATCAGGTCAAGAAGCGTAATGGCTGTCATAGATTCCACCACGACAACGGCGCGGGGAACGATGACCGGGTCATGCCGGCCGGTGATCACAAGTTCACGGACACGGCCATCGGCTGTCAGCGCCTGCTGAGGCCTGGAGATGGAAGGTGTCGGCTTGAAGTGGACCTTCACAGTCAGCGCCGAGCCGTCTGAGAGCCCGCCGTACACGCCGCCGGCATGGTTGCTTGTTTTGACAGGATGGTCGGATTCGGCATACTGGTCATTGTTCTCACTGCCGCGCCGTCCGGACACACAGATACCATCTCCGATCTCCACTGCTTTCACCGCGCCGATCGAGAAGAGGGCCTTGCCCAGCTCCGCATCCAGTTTGTCAAAGACCGGTTCCCCGATCCCGCTCATCAGCCCGTCTGCTCTGCACAGAATGCATCCGCCCGAAGAATCCGAATCCGCCAGGCACGACTCAAGCCAGGCGGCTGCTTTTTTTTCCGCCTCCGCGTCGGGCATGCACAGCCTGCTCCCGGCTATGGATGAAGGATCGATGGGACCTTCCAGGATCTTCGGATCGCAATGGACAGGACCGATCGAGGAAACGCAGGCCCTCACTTCGATTCCCAGTTCTTTCAGAAGCTTTGCGGCAACAGCGCCTGCTGCCACACGGCCGATGGTCTCTCTGGCGGATGAACGTCCTCCTCCCCTGTAATCCCTGAAACCATATTTCTCATCATAGGCAAGATCAGCATGGCCGGGCCGGTAGGTGTTCTCAATATTGCTGTAGTCATGAGAACGCTGGTCCGTATTCTCCACGATCATGGATATGGGGGTACCTGTGGTCTTTCCGTTAAAAATGCCTGAGAGAATGCGGACGCTGTCCGCTTCTTTTCGTGCAGTCGTGTATCTGCTCTGACCGGGCTTTCTGCGATCCAGATAGAGCTGCACATCCCCGGCCTCAAGCGGCAGACCCGCCGGACATCCGTCCACGACCACGCCGATCGCCTCGCCGTGAGACTCCCCCCATGTTGTGATGCGAAATACGGTTCCGAAAGTTGATCCGGCCATGTTGCTGCTCCAATTTCTTCAAAAACGAAAACCTGCTGATCCCGCAGACGCTCCGGAATACTGTACTGTTTCCGGAAGTGCCTGTATCCGGTAAGTATAAAATATGAGAGAGAAAAGTTCAACCTGACATGTTCCGCCTGTTCCATCAGGCAGCTGTATCATGATAAATACACAAAATGTTCATGAATATACAACGTTGTTTTTCCCGCCGTTTCATTGACAAATCGGAAGGGAGACCTATAATGGAAAAAGATTTGTACTTTTCGATAGTAAAGTGGAGAAATATATGAAACTGATCAACAAACTGGAACGAAAATACGGGCGATATGCCATCAGCAACCTGCCGGCCATCATGATCGGCCTGTATGCAGCCGGGTATATTCTGACGCTGATCGCGCCGACTGTCCTGAATTATCTGACGCTTGAGCCTTACTTTATCCTGCACGGACATGCAGGGTTTCCTGAGATCTGGCGTGTGATCACCTGGGTGATCGTGCCGCCTTCCTCGCTGGATATTTTCACGATCATCATGCTGTTCTTTTATTTTTCCATTGGTTCGACACTGGAGAAGACCTGGGGCGCATTCCGTTTCAACCTGTATATTTTCTCGGGCATCCTGTTCACCGTGATCGGCGCTTTCATTCTCTACGGGATCGGTGTGGCGCAGGGATATCACTATGTGTTTACCGCAGGCCTGACCGGACGGAGCCTGTTCTCGACGTATTATATCAATATGTCGATCTTCCTGGCCTTTGCCCTGAGTTATCCCGACATGCATGTGCTTCTGTATTTCATCATTCCGATCAAGATGAAATGGATGGGGATCCTCTACGGCGTGCTGATCATCGTGGAGTTTATCAATACCGGGTGGGCCGGGAGAGTGGCGATCATCGCTTCACTGCTCAATTTTATCATCTTCTTCCTGATGACCAGAAACTCCGGACCCTCAAGGATCGATCCGAGGGAGATCCGGCGCAGGCAGGCTTATCAGAACAAAGTAAGAGAAGCGGCGCCAAAACCCAGTGCGCCCAGCCATGCCGCCCCGATCCACCGGTGCGCGATCTGCGGACGTACGGAGCAGGATTCGGATCAGCTGGTGTTCCGTTACTGCTCAAAATGCAACGGCGCATACGAGTACTGCCAGGATCATCTGTTCAACCATAAACATGTAGAATAGGCACATTTACCATATGATACGGGACTATTTTTTCCATAAAAAAGCCAGATATCGCGTGATCAGCGCTGCCATGGGTCTGATGATGGCAGGGCTGATCTTTGCTGCTTACCGGCACGAAGGTATGACCGGATATAACCTCCCGCTTGCCATAGCCGCGGCGCTGGGGATCCTGTTTCTTGTGATGAAGGTGTTTCCCGGAAGGAATGCATACGGGGGCAGAAGAGTTGTCCGGGCGATCGTGAATGTGGTGACGGTGCTGGGCACGCCCTTTGCAGCCATGCTGCTCCTGCAGAACTTCACCCTGGATCCGTTCCGGATCTATCCGCTGATGATGCTGGCAAACGCAGTGTTCTACTATCTGGTATACCTGCTGCTTGCTTTCCTGTTCGGCTCTTTCAGAGCCGGCTATATCGCTGCGGACGTGATCTTCGCGATCATTGGAGCAGGGAACTATTTTGTTGTTCAGTTCCGGGGTTCTCCGATCGTTCCGTGGGATCTTTTTTCCGTCAGGACGGCTGCGTCGGTGGCCGGGAACTATACCTACGACATCAGCTGGCGGTTCGTATTCACGATGTTCGGCTTTCTGGCGCTGATCGCGCTGGACCTGAAGAACACTTTAAAGTGTTCGGTTGCAGTCCGGATCATCGGGGTGATCCTCTGTACGGCAGGTCTCGCGGCTGCCACATGGGCGCTGCAGAGGAGTGATGTCAAGAGCAGACTCGGTATGGATGTGACGCTGTTTACCCCGAATGTCCGTTACCGCAACAACGGTTTTCTGGCCGCTTTTCTGGGCAATCTGCATCTGATCAATGTCCAGGAACCATCCGGCTACTCCGTGAATGCGGTGAAGCAGATCCAGCGGGAGATCCATGATGCCAATGCCGGCAGTGATGAACACAATTCCCTTAAGACGGCACAGCAGATGGCGGCGGAGGGCAGGATGCCCAATGTGGTTGTGATCATGGATGAGGCATTCTCCGATCTGCAGGTGCTGGGCCGGTTCAATACCGATGAGGATTATATGCCGAATTTCCGGGCGCTGATGGGACAATGCGGCGGACATCTGATGGTCTCTGTCAAGGGCGGCAATACAGCCAATACGGAGTTTGAGTTCCTTGCAGGTGATTCGATGGCGTTCCTCCCGGCGGGAAGTGTGGTATTTCAGCAGTTTGTCCGCGACAACATTCCGGCGCTGCCGTCTTATCTTGCCAGCCTGGGCTATGAGACCACCGGCATTCACCCTTATCTCTCGTCCGGCTGGGACCGGAAGAGGGTCTACCCGCTGCTGGGCTTTGAGGAGTTCCTGACAAAGGAAGCCTTCTCAGGCGCCAAAACGCTTCGTGACTGGATCAGCGATGAGGCTGCCTTTGATAAGATCAAAGAGGTCCTGGAGCAGAAAAAGGATGAGGGGAACGAAGACCCGCAGTTTATCTTTGAGGTGACAATGCAGAACCACAGCGGGTATTCGCCTGAATATCCCGGGTTTACGGAGCGGATCCATCTGACAGATCTGACCTATTCAACGGTCCAGACCAAGGCGGCGGAGAAATACCTGACGCTGATCAAATACACGGACGAGGCACTCGGAGACCTGATGACATACTTTGAAAGCATCAGTGAACCGACGATCGTTGTGATGTTCGGAGATCACCAGCCTTCGGATTATGTGACCAACGTGATCGACCGCCTGACGGGGTATGATCCGGAAGTGTCCCTGGAGGAAGCGCAGAAATCCTACATCGTACCCTACTTTGTCTGGAACAACTTCGGTATGAACTTCAATGCCCCCGCAATGACCAGCGTCAACTATCTGGCTGCGGATCTTCTGCAGGCGGCGGGCATACCGATGACCGAGTACCATCAGTTCCTGCTTTCTCTCCAGCCGCAGCTTCCGGTCATCTGCCAGGGAACCCTGATCGATGCTGCCGGAAATTACTACAGTACGGATGAGATAAAGACATCTCCGTATGCGCAGGTGCTCAACACCTATAACATACTTCAGTACAATCATATGAATGATATCAGAAACCGGGTCACATCCGTTTTCGCAAAACCAGCCGGTGACGCTGCCGGTGAGATGGAATGATTTAAGGAGGCTGTATTATGAAAAAACCATTCATCACGCTCACACAGGCACAGGAAATCATCAGTGAATTTCCGACACCCTTCCACCTGTATGATGAGAAGGGGATCAGGGAGAATGCCAGAAATCTTTACCGCGCGTTTTCCTGGAACAGGGGGTACAGGGAATACTTTGCCGTCAAGGCGACTCCGAATCCCTTCCTGATCAGCATACTGAAGGAGTGCGGCTGCGGCTGTGACTGTTCATCCATGACGGAACTGATGCTGGCGAAAGCCTGCGGGGTGCAGGGGGAGAGGATCATGTTTTCCTCCAACGACACACCGGCGGAGGAATACCAGATGTGCGCCCGGATGGGCGGGATCATCAACCTGGATGACATCACCCACATTCCCATGGTGGAAGAGACACTGGGATCTTTTCCGGAGACCATGAGCTGCCGGTTCAACCCGGGCGGCGTTTTTGAGACCAGCAACGGAATCATGGACAATCCCGGAGACGCCAAGTACGGCATGACGAGGGAACAGATCTTTGAGGCATTCCGGATCCTGAAGGGAAAAGGCGTGAAGCATTTCGGCATTCACGCTTTCCTGGTCAGCAACACGGTGGAAAATGATTATTATCCGCTCCTGGCCAAGGTCCTTTTTGAACTGGCAGCCGATCTGAAAAAGGAACTGGATGTCCATATCGCCTTTATCAATCTCTCCGGCGGTATTGGAATTCCCTATCTCCCGGACAGGGAGCCCTGTGATATCATGAAGATCGGGGAAGGTGTTCACAGGGTCTATGATGAGATCCTGGGAGCAGCCGGCATGGATGATGTGGCGATCTACACGGAACTGGGAAGATACATGATGGGACCGTACGGATGTCTTGTCACGACCGCAATCCATGAAAAGCATATCTACAAGGAATATATCGGCGTGGACGCCTGCGCGGTCAATCTGATGAGACCGGCCATGTATGGCGCCTATCACCACATCACGGTGCTGGGCAAGGAAAATGAACCCTGTGACCACATGTATGATGTGACGGGATCGCTGTGCGAGAATAATGACAAGTTTGCCATAGACCGGATGCTGCCCCGCATAGACATGGGGGACATCCTGGTGATTCATGACACCGGGGCCCACGGCTTTTCCATGGGATATAATTATAACGGCAAGCTTCGCAGCGCCGAGGTCCTTCTGTGTGAAGACGGCAGTGCCAGGCTGATCCGGAGGGCGGAGACGCCGCAGGACTATTTCGCGACCTTTGACTGCTTTGAGGAATACCGGGGTTTGTTACCTTGATTTATTCACAGATTTATGGTATAAATGATCGGTGAGCCTCAGTGGCGGAATGGCAGACGCAGCAGACTCAAAATCTGCCGTGAGCAATCACGTATCGGTTCAAGTCCGATCTGGGGCAGTGCGAAATTGAGGGGTACCGGTTGGTATCCCTTCTTTGTTATATGGAGCAGGTTATGAATTGTTTGGAAGCACAGCGGCTGATGCGCTCCTACACAGAGGGCACACTGCCTGACAAGGTGACAGAAGAATTTCTGGATCATATACAGAAGTGCAGGGACTGCCATGAGGAACTGGAACTCTACCTGATGGTCCATCATGCCCTGGATGAAGAACCATTGCCGGCCGGATCAAAGCAGCTCGATATTGATGAACAGATCAGGATGACGAGAAACGCGATCAGCAGGAGAAGGTTCCGGAAGGTTACACTGGGATTTCTGGCAATGGTAGCTGCGGTTCTGCTCGCCCTGTTCCTGCACCTGGGACTTGACTCGCATTATGGCGTTTTACGAAGAAGAAAAAAACCTCAGAAGGTGACAGAGGCGGTTATGGGAACAGTCACGGAAGCACCCGGTGAGACGGAGACGGTCTCGGAAACAGTCACGGAAGCAACCGGCAGGACAGAGACGGTCTCGGAAACAGTTACGGAAGCACCCAAAGAGACAGAGACTTCAGTCGGGAACGGGTCCGGACCGGCAGATGGGGGAAGCACATGAAAGAAAAGATCATACTCATAGACGGATACAGCATTCTTCACAGGACATTCTACGGAATTCCGGATCTGACCAATTCAGAAGGGCTGCATACGAACGCGGTCTACGGATTCATGAATATCCTTTTCAGAATCCTGGAAGAGGAAGATGCACAGTATCTGGCGGTGGCTTTTGACGTGCACGCCCCGACTTTCCGGCACAGGAAATATCCGGAATATAAGGGGACGCGGAAGCCCATGCCGGATGAACTTCGCGAGCAGATACCGGTGATCAAGGAACTGCTCGAAGCCATGGGAATCTGCATGATCATGCTGGAGGGCTATGAAGCGGATGACCTGATCGGGACGGTATCCCGCATGGCTGAGGAACAGGGCATGCAGGTATGTGTACTCTCCGGGGACAGGGACCTGCTGCAGCTTTCTTCAGATACAACCATGATCCGGGTACCCAAGACAAAGAGAACCGGAACGGAGATTGAAAACTACCATACGGCGGATGTGATCGAAAAATACCAGGTCACACCGGCCCAGATCATTGATCTGAAAGGGCTGATGGGGGATTCGTCGGACAATATCCCCGGCATTCCGGGTGTCGGTGAAAAGACCGCCACAAAGATCATTGTTGAATACGGCAGTATTGAGAACGCCTATGCCCATGCGGATGAGATCAAACCCAACAAGGCCAGAACGTCCCTGCTGGAGCACTATGATCTGGCACAGCTGTCAAAAGAGCTGGCGACGATCGACCGCCATGCGCCGCTTGATTTTGCGTTTGAGGAGGCCCGGATCGGAGATCTGTATACGCCGCAGGCGCTGGTCATCTGCAAGAGGCTGGAATTCAGGAACATGCTCTCCCGCTTTGAACAGACCTCTGACAGCGGAAAGGATGGCGGAGAGATCGGCATCCTCACACAGGAGGAAGAGCTGCGCTCGTTCCTGGCGGAAATAACGGATGAAGAAAGAGCAGGCCTTTCGTTTCTGCCTGATCCGGAAAACACCCGGCAGCTTCTGGCAGCCGGCCTTTGCGCAGGCGGAAAGATGGCAGTCGCTTCGGTCACACAGGATCTGACACAGGAGATGATCTGCAGCTGTCTTTACGGTTTTCTGCAGACGCATACCGGATGTGTGATCGATCTGAAGGAGTCGCTGCAGTTCCTGGAAGGGACGGCAGCTGAAAAACGGGAAAACCTTCTGGATCCCGCGATCGGCGCCTATCTGATCAACCCGCTCAAAGGCGCTTATCCTTACGATGATATCGCCAAGGATTTTACGGGGAAAATGGTCCCCTCAAGAGTGGAGCTGCTGGGAAAGATGAGCCCGGCGCAGGCCTGGCGGGAAAATACAGAGGCATGCGCTGCGTTTCTCGCATGGCAGGCCTGGACAGCACAGCACAGCATGGATGCTGTTCTTTCACGGCTGGAAGAAACGGAGATGGCGCATCTGTTCCGCGAGATCGAGATGCCGCTCGCATTCACGCTTTATGATATGCAGAAGGAGGGCATCGCGGTCAGGGGCGATGAGCTGAAGCGCTTTTCAGATTCCCTGCAGGAGCGGATCGTTGTGCTGGAAGGCGAGATCTACGAACTTGCCGGAGAACAGTTCAACATCAATTCGCCGAAACAGCTCGGGGAGATTCTGGCGGAGAAGATGGGCATTAAGGGCCTGAAGAAGACAAAGACCGGTTACTCCACAGCAGCGGATGTGCTTGAGAAGGCTGCCGGCCAGTCACCCGTGATCGGAAAGATTCTGGAATACAGGCAGCTGACAAAACTGAAATCCACCTATGCGGACGGCCTGCCTGCCTTCATCAGTGAAGACGGCAGGATCCATGGAAAGTTCAACCAGACCGTCACGGCAACGGGAAGGATCAGCAGCGCCGATCCCAACCTTCAGAATATCCCTGTTCGTACCGAACTGGGACGGGAACTGCGCAAGGTCTTTGTACCGAAGGACGGGTGTGTGTTCGTGGATGCCGACTACTCCCAGATCGAGCTGCGGGTGCTGGCGCATGCGTCCGGGGATGAGAAACTGATTGAAGCCTATGCGCAGTCCGCGGATATTCATGCGATCACGGCATCCCAGGTGTTTCACATCCCGCTGGATGAGGTCACGCCGCTGGACCGGCGCAATGCGAAAGCGGTCAATTTCGGAATTGTATACGGGATCAGCTCCTTCGGCTTAAGTCAGGACCTGAGCATCTCCAGAAAAGAGGCACAGGAATACATAGAGCAGTATTTTATGACTTATCCGGGGATCAAGCGTTTCCTGGATGAAAGCGTGGAGACGGCAAAACAGCTCGGATATGTGAAGACGCTGTACGGAAGGCGCCGGCCGGTACCGGAACTTAAGAGCAGCAACTTCATGCAGCGCTCCTTCGGTGAGCGTGTCGCAATGAATTCCCCGATCCAGGGGACTGCCGCCGACATCATCAAGATCGCCATGATCGCCGTGCATGACAGACTCATCCGGGAAGGACTGCGCTCAAGGCTGATCCTTCAGATCCATGATGAACTGCTTGTCGAGACGGTCGCGGAGGAGACAGAGCAGGTAAAGCGGATCCTCCGCGAGGAGATGATGGGCGCGGCGGACCTGAAAGTGGCACTGGAGATCGATATGCATACAGGAGACAGCTGGTATGAGGCAAAATGACAGGGAGAGGGCAGGCCTGCCCGGGGCTCCTGTCCGGATCCTGGGGATCACCGGCAATGTCGGGTGCGGAAAGAGTACGGTGCTCGAGTATATGCACAGGCGGTGGAACGCGCGGATCCTGGAACTGGACCGGGTTGCGGCTGATCTGCAGAAAAAAGGCGCTCCCTGCTATGGACCCATGCTGGAACTGCTGGGAGAGGATGTTCTTTTGCCGGACAGGGAGTTCGACAGGGCCCGGGTGGCGGAGAAGGTTTTTTCGGACAGGGCGCTGCTTGACGGGATCAATGAGATCGTCCATCCGGCTGTCAGGGAATATGTGGAACGGGTGATCCGTGAGATGCGGTGTGAAGAAACGGAAGATGTCCCGGAGGCCGGAAGACTGCTCGTCATTGAGGCTGCTCTTCTGTATGAGGACCGGTATGAGCTGATCTGCGATGAGATCTGGTACATCCACACCGATGCGCAGGTTCGCGCTTTGAGGCTGAAAGAAAGCCGCGGGTATACGGATGAGAAAATACGCGCCATCATGGCAGCACAGAAGGATGAAGCTTTTTTCCGGGAGCGTGCTGATGCAGTCATCGATAATACGGATGACGACCTGGCCTCAGCCCGTGAGCAGGTGGACCGTGAGATGAAGCGGTTTCTTTCCGTGGAAAATAAGCAGGAAGAGAGATGATCTGGAAATGGATTTTTGTACAATAGCCAGCGGAAGCAGCGGCAACTGCACCTATGCCGGTACAGGCAGGACAGCTGTCATGATCGATGCCGGTATCAGTGCAAAGCGCATCGAGAAGGGGCTGTATTCACTGGACCGGAAACCGGAAGAGATCGACGCGATTCTGGTTACGCATGAACACAGTGATCACATTGCAGGCCTTGGCGTTCTCGCCCGCAGATATCACATACCGATCTATGCCACGCCCGGCACTGCAGAATATATATACAGCTGCGCTTCACTTGGCAGGGTTGATCCGGCGCTGCTTCATTACATTCACGCGGATGAGGTCTTCCGGATCGGTGATCTTGAAATTGAACCTTTCAGGATCTCCCATGATGCGGCCCAGCCGGTCGGCTACCGGATCAGTGATGGCAGAAAAAACATGGCTGTCGCGACGGACATGGGATGT
>JAGCAV010000331.1 GCA_017652545.1 Lachnospiraceae bacterium | reverse complement strand
ACAGATCCGATCAGGGTTGCAGTGGAAGAAGCGCCGCTGCGGAAATTCATATCATTCGTTACGTACTGTGTGGCTGCCAGAGCCGCGGAAGATGCTGCAAAAACGCCTGCTGCCATAACTGCGCCGATCATAAGGTTTCTGATTGATTTCTTCATGGTATTTTCTCCTTTGATATTGTATTTGGATGATCTGCTCTGTATCTGATCTGCAGATCGCTGTTGTTTTGTTTTGATGGACCCATCTTATCAGGTCATTTGTCATAGAATTGTCACACGGATTTGATGGGATTTCCATTAATTGAAAATTTAAACGCAACTAATACCCCTTTTCGATTTATGGCCAAAAAAATAAAGGCCTTTCGTTTCTGAAAAGCCTTTTCCGTAAATCCCATGGAGGTTTTATATCTCCACAACAACATGGTTGTTTCCATCGTACTCGTGCCGGACAGACCTGGCCATCTTTGTGACGATCGCGGCTGACAGTTCGTCTCCTCCCGCGACCGGATCGTACGGGGCTCCTCCCCATGTCAGTTCCAGCATTCCCCCTGCATCTTCCTCCGAATATTCCATATGTACCTGCACCGGGAAGCCTTCCGGATGACGCTTGAGCTCGCCGACAAGGTTCTGCAGGACGATCTCCTCGAACATGAGCATGAGATTTCTCCGGACGGATGTTCCCAGCATGGCGTATCTGCTGAACTGTTCGATCTGTTCCAGTATTCCGGTATAGTCTACCTCAGGTGAGGAAATCGTCAGATCCAGTATTTTCAGATGGTGAATAAACTGCCTGGTCTTTTCCCTCTGCGGATGCCCAAAGATCTGCTCCGGTGTTCCTTCTTCGTAGATCTCTCCCTCATCCATATAGAAAATGCGGTTTGATACATCCTTTGCAAACTTCATCTCATGGGTCACGATGATCATCGTCATCCCCTGCTTTGCGAGGTCTCTGATCACATACAGCACTTCCCCGATCATCGTCGGATCCAGCGCCGAGGTGGGTTCGTCAAACAGGAGAATATCGGGTTTCATGGCAATGGCCCGGGCAATCGCGACCCTCTGCTTCTGTCCGCCCGAGAGTTCATCCGGGAAGCTGTGCGCCTTCTCATCCATCCCCACCTGTTCAAGCAGCCGCATGCCCTCCCGATACGCCTGGTCTTTGGGGATCTTCAATAACCTGACAGGCGCTTCCATCACATTTCCGATCACATCCAGGTTGTTGAACAGATTAAAGGACTGGAACACCATCCCCATTTTCCGCCGTACGCGGGTGATGTCGCATTTCGGGTCTGTGATCACTTCCCCATTCAGCGTGACCTTTCCGGACGTCGGTTTCTCAAGCTGGTTCAGGCATCGCAGAAATGTTGATTTTCCCGTTCCTGACGGGCCGATCACACAGATCACATCGCCTTTGTTGACTACGGCGCTGACATCTTTCAGCGGCGTCACGTCAGGAAATTCCTTGCGCAGATGTTCAATCGTAAGCAGGCTCATTTGCTCACCTCCCTTCTCCCCTTTCTGGTCTTCGGATCAATCAGCTTCAGCAGTAACCTCAGCGCCATCGTTATGATCCAGGCCAGAAGGAAATAGATGAGTGCGGTCGCGATCAGCGGAAAGAATGCTTCATATGTACGGCTCCTGATGATATCACTCATCTTTGT
>JAGCAV010000330.1 GCA_017652545.1 Lachnospiraceae bacterium | reverse complement strand
TAGAGCGTCACAAGGAAGGAATTGGCAAACTGAGGATACAGGCCGTCACTGATCACGGAATCTGCTGCCCTGTCTTCATCCAGGATCTCCATCCGTTTCCGGTCAAAGTTCCACCTGTTTTTCCGCAGTTCTCCCTGCGCCGGGAGAAAACGGTCCGAATAGACAGCCGAGGGCAGCTTGTAATCGGGATACGGATACTCAAACACCCGGTGCCCAAGTCCGCATTTATCAAAGATCCTTTCGAGCGCGGGTCTGGAAAAGGTCCTGGCCGGCGTACGCTCATCGGGGTAATTCTCGATTCCGTCAAAATAAACACCGGTATGATCCTCGGCGCTTCCCGCAAAATACTTAAGACCCAGCCGGTTTTCTATGGCGATCACGATCCGTCCGCCCGGTTTCAGGTGCGCCCTGATGCGCCGGAGGAATTCCTCATAGGGTTCATCCGTGCCGATGTATGCCTTCGCGTACTCGAATACACCGATCAGGGTGATCAGGTCATATCTGGGCAGATTCGGTTCGATATCGCGGAAATTGCCGACCAGTATGGTGAACGAGTCCTTGTCTTTATGCCGCTGCGCGCTGATCATGCTCCTTCTCCTGGACAGATCGACACACGTCAGGGACGCGCATTTTCCGAGCAGTGCGCCGGTCACCGCCCCGCACCCGGAGCCGATTTCCAGAACGCTCTCATCTCTTCCGATCCGGAGATTGCCCAGTATGTTCTCGCGCACATGCGACAGATGATAGAGCACCGCCCAGCTTCTCTCCCGGGCGATCACACTGTCATAATCCTTTTCCCCGCTGTTCGTCACCAGTTCGAGCAGCTTTTTCTCCTCATCGCCATCCGTATAAAGGTCCTTCCCCGGATACCAGGTGTAATCCAGAGTCACATTTCCGATCTTTTCCTGTTTAATCTTATCCAACGTCTTTTCTCCATGCCGCCTTCAAGTCAGCTTTTATATCTCAGTACTTTATACTCACATTATCATGAATTGTGCTGCTGTAAAGCGCCTGTTCCGAGTTCATGCTTTTAACCGCACATTTCACTCTCCACACTCCACTCTCAACACTTCACTCTCTAATTTAAGAGTTTCACCGTGCTGTTCGCATCGTAAAAACCAACCGTATTCTTTACCGACACGACTGTCAGCGCGCAGGCTTCATACAGCCTGTGGTGCACCACAAAATCCACCCCGTTATAGCCCGTGCAGCCGAGGGAAAGCATATAGTCTCCGCCCTGCATGTCCATACGCTGGGTAAACTCGATCTCCTGCACCTGTCCGGGCAGCATGTTTCTGACCGATACCTTCTCGAACAGGCTGTTGGTCCCGGTGATATCCGTACCCTTCAGGTTTGTGATCGTAAAGGCAAAGATCGGGTCATTCACCTTCTCATGGAACTTCACCCGCATACGGATGCTGCAGGTCTCCCCCTTCGCGATGGTATTGGAGGACTGGCCGTTTTTGTCGAGAATGTTGAACGCCACGATCTCCGCGGCCCGGTCCCCATATTCATTCACATGTTCATTGACGGGAAAAGCCGGTTTCCACAGCGCCTCGTCCCCGGGCTCAGGTCCGCCGGCAGCAGCCTCTTCGGTCTCACCGGCCGTGCCGCCTCTTCCTGCGTCCTTCGCCTCCAGGGTCTGCAGGTCAAGCTGGCCCACCAGGAGTTTCTTGTACATGTCCACCATGTCTTTCGGAGACCCCTCCGTCAGCTTCACGCCCTGGTTGAGCAGCACGACCCGGTCGCAGTACTTGCTTATGCTGGACAGGTCATGGCTGACGAACACGATCGTCTTGCCCTGTTCCTTGAAATCCTCGAACTTGCGGTAGCACTTGGACTGAAAGAACACATCACCGACGGACAGCGCCTCATCCACGATCAGGATTTCCGGGTCTATATTGATGGCGACCGCAAAAGCCAGGCGGACAAACATACCGCTGGAATAGGTCTTCACCGGCTGGTGGACAAACTCCCCGATGTCGGCGAACTCCAGGATATCATCCAGCCGCGCATCGATCTCCTCCTTTGAAAATCCGATCATGGTGCCGTTCAGGTACACGTTCTCAATCCCCGTGTACTCCATGTTGAAACCGGCGCCCAGTTCCAGCAGCGCGGAGATCCGGCCATCCACCTCCACCTTTCCGGACGTGGGCGAAAGGACGCCCGTGATGATCTTCAGGATCGTTGATTTTCCGGAACCGTTTGTTCCGATAATGCCGATCGTCTCTCCCTTCCGGACGTCAAAAGATACGTCCCGCAGGGCATAGTGCTCCCGGGACAGCGGCTTTCGCGTCAGGCCCAGAGACTCAAGAAAGCGGTCCCTCGGCCTGTCATACAGTTTGTAGATTTTTGTAAGATGATCCACATGGATCGCGATATCCGTATTCATGTTCTTCATTCTACCATTTTCTCTGTCAATATCAAAGATATTTTCTGCGGCCCGGAAAGAAAAGCAGCCCCGGGAATGCCTGTAAAACTGCCGTTTTTGAGCATTTCCGGGGCTCTGCCTCATTTACATGGAAAAACTGTAGATCATTTCAGATTGCATCCGTCCTCACAGGACATCCGCAAAATGCACCCGCAGCCTGTTGAACACGCGGCGTCCCAGCACGAACATGCCAATGGTAAACACCCAGAAATAGGCTGTCAGCGCCGGGTGCTGCCAGAACCAGACCCTGTTGATCAGGCTGTCCCGGTAGCCGGAGACAATGTAGTACATGGGATTGAGCTTAAAGATGTACTGCAGGATCCTGTTCAGGTGCAGGTCATCGAAGTTCCACATGATCGGCGTCATCCAGACACCGACCTGCAGCACGATGTTGATGATCTGGCTCAGGTCACGGAAAAAGATGACTACC
>JAGCAV010000329.1 GCA_017652545.1 Lachnospiraceae bacterium | reverse complement strand
AGGAGAGAAACGTATGTTGGTCAGAAAACTTGCTGTATTAAAAGATCTGGCGGACGCGCTGCCGAAGGATGAGCTCAGAAAGAGAACGGTGATGCCGTTTATCCAGGAACTTCAGGAGACCGTTCAGGAGAATGTGAAGGAAACTGCACTGGAAGCCATACAGGAAGCGGCGGGGAAGAAAAGCCAGGGAGAGCGGATCGCGATGCCGTTCCTTCACAATATGGCACCGGATATTATAACGGAGTGGAACCTGTCGGATTTTGATCCTGCAGGGCCGAACGATCAGCCGAATTTGAATCTCACCGTGATGGGGCTGATCCTTGCGACGAATATTGAATCGACTGTCGGGAAACATGCCTGGAGCCTGATCGAGTACAGCCTGGACAGGCTGGGATTCACGAATATTGTGCATCAGTATTTTGAAGGCGCCCAGAAGGTCAACTATCCGGCAATGGCATTCGGCAGAAGTACGGAAACAGTAAACGGGAAGTATGTTGTCGCCGCCATATACCGCGGCAGTTCTTCCTTTGAGGACTTTATCTCGGACGCGAAGGCTGAGCCCGGCGGGTTCCATCAGGCGGGAATCAACGCCACGAATGAACTGAGGGCCTACTGCAAATCGCAGAAGCTGACAAAGGAAAATACCATTCTGTTCATTACAGGACACAGCTATGGGGCCTCAAGCGCGTCCCTGGTCGGAATTATGAGTACGGATCTGGCGGAAAAGGATTCCATTTTCTGCTATTCCTTTGCGACACCGAACTATATCCGGAATGGCCTGACCGGCGAAGGTATGAAGATGTTCAGCTTTAACAGCAACGAGGATATCGTTCCCCAGGTACCGGTCGGTCCGAATCTGGACAAGACCGGCGGGGTGATCTGGTATGACAGACTGGATATGAAGCTGAATCATCCGGACCAGTATGTACGGTTCCTGAAGCTGTATGAACATTTCCGTGACTGTGATTATGAATCAGACACGGATTTCCTCCCGGATGCGTACACGTTCAAGCCGTATGTGAAAAGACCGGTTGACAACGCGATCATCAGGAACCATATGCCGTATACATATATGCCCTTCCTGCTTGCCAAGCTTCCGGATGAAACTGCGTATTCCTATATTGTGGAAGTTCCAAAGCAGGATCAGGATGCGGACTGGACGATGTATGTCGGTGAGGTATACAGGCTGCCGCTTGCCGGAACAGGCCTGTTTACATGGAAAAGCTCGGATGAGACGGTAGCCTCGATTGACGGGAAGGGGTTGCTGGCCGGAAAAGCAGCCGGGAACGCCCTCCTGACAGTGACCATTCCCAGCGGAAAGCAGGCAGTCTTTAAAGTGCGTGTTTCTGATATGTAACCCGTTCAAATAACACATAAACCAGGGGACGCCACCAGCTGATGCGTCCCCGAATCTACAGCAGGAGAGAGACATAATGATGGAAAAAGAAATCAGCAAAGAGATGAATGTGACAATTGAAACCAATGTTTCCAAGGAAGAGCTGCAGGAGTATGTAAAATCCGTGGCGGAGCAGGCAGCAGAGGATGCTGCCGACCAGGCAGCCAGAACGGCTAAAGAGGTCGGTAAAATGGCACTTGAGGCAGCGAAGGAGATATCGGAAGAATCGAAGCCTGTCATTAAAGAGGCAGTCAGAACCGTGCGCCAGGCTGTTAAGGATGGGACGCCTGTGGTAAAGCAGAAAATGGAAGAGGCAAAGCCGGTTGTTCTGGAAGCATTGAAAAACGCGAAAGAGAGCGTTGGAAAAGCGATCGAAACCGCGAAACCGGTCGTAAATGATGCGGT
>JAGCAV010000328.1 GCA_017652545.1 Lachnospiraceae bacterium | reverse complement strand
TTCCGTCTGCGTTTCGCGCTCGCTCTCGGTCTCTGTCTCCTTCTCCGTCACGCGCTCGCTCTCGGTTTCCGTTTCTTTCTCTGTCACGCGCTCGCTCTCAGTCTCAGTTTCCTTCTCGGTCACGCGCTCGCTTTCGGTTTCGGTTTCCTTCTCTGTCACGCGCTCGCTCTCGGTTTCAGTCTCCTTCTCCGTTACGCGCTCGCTCTCGGTCTCGGTCTCTTTCTCCGTCACGCGCTCGCTCTCTGCCTTGGCTTCCTTCTCTGTCACGCGCTCGCTTTCAGTTTCCGTTTTCTTCTCCGTCACGCGCTCGCTCTCGGTTTCGGTTTCCTTCTCCGTCTCATGGTCGCCGGCAGCCGCAGTTTTTCCTTCTGTTATCGGTTCAGGCGCAGCTTCAGACTCTGTCATCGTTCCGCTGGCGATCCTCTGCTCATCCTGCTGCCCCGGCTGTTTACTGTTTCCGGAAGTGATCCGTCCTGCAAGCCTGACGCCCCAGGAAATCAGAAAAAGACCGATCACAACACCAATAATCAGCAGAATATACCGCAGATTATCAGAGAGCCACTCTCTAAAACCATCTTTCATTTTACTCCCCCCTGCTTTTCTCCCGCAATCGCCCGCTCATCTTATACGGCATGCGCGGGCTTTTTCTTTACCGTGCCGGATCCCAGGCTGCCACCGCGTCAAATATCCCGGTAAAGTAGCTGGCAGCATTCTGGATCGTATATCCGTCGACAAACCTTCTGGTCTGTCTCAGATATCCTTCTCCCAGTTCCATATAGTCCGTATCTCCCCACAGACCGCACAGATACAGGAAGCCGTTATCCAGCAGAATATTCAGCTGCTCAGACGGATAGGCCACTTCGGCGCCGTACGGGTAAAACATGATATCCGTTTCACCGACCCAGGTGCCGGCCTTTTCCATCCAGTTTTCAATATCTGAGGTGAACTGCTCCACACTCATCTCATTCATATATTTATGGTCATAGCCCGCACAGGCAATCGACCATCCTTCATCCCGAAGCGCTTTTGCGATTTCGCTGACAGCCTCCTGGTTTTCTTCCTCCGAACCCACAAGCGGATCGTCCAGATCATACCCGAACACGCCTTCCGAACCAGATACCGATACGATTCCCCTGGCTCCCTGATAGGCAAACCCGGGATGCTCTTCTATAAACGTATCCAGAACCGGAATAAAGTCATAATCGCCTTTCAGGTCATGTCCTTCCCTGTCCGTATAAAGAGCCTTAACTTTGCCATCCTCAAGAACAAGTTTCGACGCAATACCGTCCGATGCCCTGCCCAGGCTGTAATTCAGATTATCCTGTGAAAGAATGATCGGCTTTTTGCCCGAGGGGATCTTAAGTTTCTGCATCTCCATGGTCGAGATCCCTCGATCATCGGTCTCAATTGCTGCAACATCATGGATATCCACCAGGACATAACCGTTTTCATACAGCTGGTCCAGGATAGCCCTGAGCTCATTACAGGTGATCATGGATCCTGAATAGGTATATGCCATATCATCGCCGTCAAATGCTCTTTCTCCATCCTCGATCAGTCCGGGGAAACACAGATGCACGACCTTACCTTCGTACACTTTCACGGAAGATTTGGCAGATTCATAGGATTTGATCGCTTCATTAATGCGTTCCGATGTCAGTTCATTTTTCTCAAGTGTTTCCAGATAGGCAATCGCTTCATCATACCAGTATCCGTCTGCAAGACTCTGCGCATGATCCAGCTGCTCCTGAAAGCTCGCTTCTGCCGCCTCACGCGCCTCCTGCTGCTCCCTTGCGGATCTCATCTTCGGGGTCTCGACCGGTTCATTGTTTTCGTACATACCAACGGTGCCGATACTCTCAGCGATCTGGTAGTTGATCGCGGCACGGCTGCAGCCGACAAGCGTCAGCAGCATCATCACAGCCGCAGCTGTACAAATGACCCTTATTTTCATCGACAGCCCGCGTCCGGCATGCCTGAAAGCGTCCCTTTCTGATCGTTCCCCTCGCATATAATCCTGATCTCCCCACATGATGGTTTCCCGCTGCGCTTTTCATGCCTCTCCCATATTAAAAGCGCCTGCTATTTCTTTTTGACTGTAAGCGTGAACTCTTTCACTGCGGACAGGTAATTCGTTCCGCCGTATACCCTCAGGGAAACCTTTGTCTTCCCGGCTTTTCTGAGAACGAGCTTCCCCTTTCTGATGGCTGCAACAGACCTGTCTGATGTGGAAAGCAGTCTGTATTTGGGATCCGGGATTCCCTTCACACGAAGTTTTGGCTCTGCGACACCATCTTTCAGGTAGGCCTTTATATCCGAAACCCGGCAGGACATTTCTGCTTTACCGATACTGAAGCTGCGTTTTGTCACACCGCAGTACGATCCGATCCCGGTGATCGTGACCGTTGCCTTGCCTGCATTCAGATTGTTCGCATATGACAGCTTATAGTCCTTTCCCTTTCTGAGCTTCTTTCCTGTATAATATACAGCGACCCCCGGCCACTTTCTTTTTCCCGTATATACGTAGTCCGAGGCTGCTACTTCTATGGCGCAGTTATCGTCCTTCACCGACCTTGCCGAAGTGACTTCATACTTGTTGGATCGGTTCGGCGCGTCTTTTTTCTTCCTGACATATTTTCTGTATTCAGACCGGCTGCAGATATAATAGAAATATTTCTTTTTATGTTTGACATTGCTGTCAAGAAACGTGCGGACTTTCTTTCCGACGCTGCCGATCTTTACATACGTTCCGTTTTTTTCATCAGAACGCATGATGATCTGATCTTCCTGGATCTTTCCTGTCCACTTCAGCTCAATACCGTTTTTAGCCGGAGCTGCTGTGAGAAAGAGCATGGTCTCTCCAAACCGGGGCCAGTAAACATTCCTTGCAAGAGAGCCCCGGTATGCACCCATGGCCGCGGCATTTGCAGGAATCTCATAGCTGACACAGAACTGGTATGCAGCCGAATAGGCCCCGTTCGCGTCGTTGGGGACTGACTGCAGATAGGCAAAGACATGCGGATATACCGTTTTCAGTTCATGATGGATAAACGCAACCTGCCCTTCTGCGGTCGCGCTGTCAAGTTTCTGGGATGCGCAGAACGCATGCAGTCTGGAAGCCCGTACACCGGTCCACTGGCACAGTCCAAAGCCCATAACGCCCGAGATCGCAGCGTTAAAGTTGGATTCCGCCTGAATATTTCCCATGATCCCGCATGCTGCAGCGGGTGACAGATCCATCTCGTCCACGACGTATCTGAAAACGACCGTCGCTGCGTCCTCCGCCAGCGTCGTCTCAGACGATATGCCAAGAGCCATGACAGCCGCAACGATTAACATCCATACATGCCGCAGGATCTTCAATTCCCTTCCGCGCATCCGGCATCGGTTTGTGTCCGTATCCATATACACCTCTCCAAGCTGATCAGACAGCAGCAGCCTTTGTCCGTGCAGTTACTCTTCCGTTTCAATACACCCCTCAAAGGAAATGACTGCCTCTCCCTCCCTGAAAACCGTGTTCTTGTCCCGGTCCCAGGTGATCTGCAGGTCTCCGCCGCGAAGCGATACCGTAACCTGGTCACCGGTCCATCCGTTCAGCATGCAGGCCACAGCCGCTGCACACGCACCCGTTCCGCAGGCGAACGTCTCTCCGGACCCGCGCTCCCATACCCGCATGGTCACATGATCCGGACTGTCGACATGGATAAACTCCGTGTTGACTCTTTCCGGAAAGATGTCGAGCCATTCAAAAGCCGGGCCGATCTCTTCCAGTTTCAGGTCAGCCACGGAATCTACCGGTACAACGCAATGCGGATTGCCCATCGACAGACAGGTCATCATCCATTCTCTTCCGGCTGCCCGGACGGGTTCCCCGATGACTTTCTCAAGACCGGATCTCATGGGGATCTTCGACGGTTCCAGTACCGGGCTGCCCATATCCACCAGTACACGGCTGACTTTTCCGTTCTCTGTCTTCAATTCAAGCGTCTTTATGCCGCTTCTTGTCTCGACTGTGATCCTTGTACGGTCAGTGAGCCCTTTGTCATAGACAAATTTGCCGACGCAGCGGATCCCGTTCCCGCACATCATGGCTCTGGATCCGTCAGCATTATAGATGTCCATGGAAAAATCCGCAATGTCAGACGGGCCGATCAGGATCAGTCCGTCTGAACCGACCGAGAAGTGTCTGTCACTGATTTTTACGGACAGTGCGGCAGGATCCGGGACCTGTTCCTCAAAACAGTTCACGTACACATAATCATTGCCGCATCCGTGCATTTTTGTAAATCTCATGGTTTTTCCTGATTTTCTTTCGTTCTCCGACAGCATTCCTTCCGGAAAAGGATGCCCAAAAATCCGCAAAAAGGGCATTCTTAACGAACGCCCCCGACCTATGACATTATATATACAAAATGTGCGCTTGTCAAGGTAAACGGGCATCTCCACCGCATATCACCGGTGTTTTCCCGTCTCCCTTGCCACGTAAAGGATCCTCTCCGTCCTGTCGGATGGCATCCTGTCCGAATATGCTTCTGTGACCATCTCCAGCTTCAGGCCTGCCTCGGACAGTTTCCTTCGGACAACCGAATCCGGAAAGGCGCGCTGCGTATGGATCTCCGTGTATCTGGAAAAAAGGTTGCTTTCCTCTCCTTCCCTGATGAAAAGAGTCAGATCATACTGGTTGACCAGTTCGTCTTCAAACCAGCTGTTTTCCCAGATATAGGCGCCTGCATCCTCAGATGCCGCGAACACATTGTCTCCCAGCACATCCCGGTATTTATGGATGGTGTTCATGTCGAAGATGAAAAGACCGCCCGGATCCAGATAATTGTTGACAAGGGAGAACACCTTAAGGAGCTCGTCCTCGTTCTCACAGTAGTTCAATGTGTCACACATGCTGACAACGGCCCGTACGGTCCCGTACAGTTCAAAGGACCTCATGTCCTGATGAAGAAGCAGAATTCCGCCGTCCTGGCCGGGTGAACGTCCGCTCATGGCGCACTTTTCACGCGCCGTCATCAGCATCTCTTCCGAACTGTCCACACCGATCATGTCATAACCGGCCTGTGCCAGAAGAAGGGTCGCGGTCCCTGTCCCGCAGCCCAGGTCCAGGACAAGTCCGTCCCTTATTTCGTCCTCTTTCAATATTCGGTTGATGTAACCGCACCATGCCTCATACGGAACTTCCTCCATGAAGGCATCGTAGACGGCTGCGAAGCTGTTATACATGGTTTCTGATCTCTCAATCGCCTGATTTGACGGTCCTACAGCAGTGAAAAGCCCAGCGCTCCGGCTGTCATCATGATGACACCTGCCAGAAGCACCCCGAGCATGACAGCGATCACCGTTGACTTGAATTCCATGTCAAGAATGCTCGCAGCCAGCGTGCCGGTCCAGGCTCCCGTACCCGGAAGCGGTATCCCGACGAACAGCAAAAGCGCGAGAAACAGTCCGCGTCCTGCTTTTTCCGTCAGCTTCTGTCCTCCCTTTTTTCCTTTTTCAAGGCAGAAAGTGAAGAACCCGCCGATCACCGGTTTATCTTTGCCCCATTCCAGAACTTTTCTGGCAAACAGATAAATGACCGGCACCGGCAGCATATTTCCGATGACACAGATAATATAGGATGTCACGATCGGCAGTCCCAGGTACTGGGAATACAGTACGGCGCCGCGCAGTTCGATCAGCGGCACCATTGAAATAAGAAAAATGTAAAGATAACCCATGTGAATGCATGCTCCCCATCATGCCCGGTAGTGTCTCATTGTACATCTGCATGCGCACATCAGCTGCGCTCTTTCAGGTATTGCCTGAGCACTTCTGTCAGAATATCCATTTCCTCATCTGTACCAATTGTAATGCGCAGGTAATTGCTGATCCTGGGCTGTCTGAAATAGCGTACATAGATCCCCTTTGTCTTCAGAAAAACAAACAGTTCTTCAGCCGGTACCTTCTCATGGCGCGCGAAGATAAAATTGGTCTTCGAATCTTCAAAGACAAACCCCAGTTCCCGCAGGACCGGTTTCACCCGCTCCCGGGTGCTGATGATCTTTCCTGTCGTCTCCCGGAAATAGGCTTCGTCCCGCAATGAAGCGGCGCCCGTCAGGATCGAGGGTGTATTCATCGTATAGGAATTGAATGAATACTTGACATCATTCAGATATTTAATGAGCTTTTCATTTCCGAAAGCGCATCCGATTCTCATACCGGCCAGTGACCTTGACTTTGAAAATGTCTGGACGACGATCAGATTGTCATAGGTATGGATCAGCGGCAGTGCGCTTTCTCCGCCGAAATCGATATATGCCTCATCAACGATCACGATCCGGCTCCGGTTGTTTTTGATGATATCTTCAATATCCGCCAGAGGAAGCAGCACGCCGGTCGGTGCATTCGGGTTTGCGATGACGATCCCGCCGTTTTCTCCCCTGTATTCTTCCGGGTCGATCGTAAAATGCTCATCCAGCGGGATCTGCCTGAACGGAATGCGAAGCATGGATGCCCAGACATCATAAAAGGAGTATGTGATATCCGGGAACAGGACCGGCTGGGGCGAATTGAAAAAAGTCAGGAAGCACATGGCGAGAACATCATCTGACCCGATGCCGGCAAAGACCTGTTCGCTTTTCAGTCCGTTCCGCGCTGCGAGCATGTCGACCAGTTCACCGATCGTCGGATCCGGATACTTTCTCAGGATCGCCGCGTCCATATCCGCAAGCGCCTCGAAAACGCCCGGACAGGGCGGATACGGGTTTTCGTTCGTATTCAGTTTAATGACACGGCTGTCCTTTGGCTGTTCGCCCGGCGTGTAGGGTGTTACACGGCGTACATAAGCCTCCCAGTTTGACGTCATGATTCTTCCTTTCCAAGCGGGGAATGGTCCTGATGCCGCTCTCGGACATCAGTCAAGCAGCAGACCCCTCTTTCTCATTACAGCGATCACATCATACACGTACTTGGCGCAGATCTCGTCACTTTCCGCCTCAACCATAACGCGGACCAGCGGTTCCGTCCCGCTCGCACGTACCAGGATACGCCCATCCGATCCCAACTCTTCCTCTGCTCTTTTGACAGCCTCGATCACATCTGCGTCTTCCATGGCCGCTGCCTTGTCCTTTACTTTCACATTCTTGAGCAGCTGAGGATAGATCCGGACTTCCTTAGCCAGTTCGCCAAGCGTCTTGCGGCTTTCGATGACCGCTTCCATGATCATCAGCGAAGTGAGGATACCATCTCCGGTCGTCGCATGCTTAC
>JAGCAV010000327.1 GCA_017652545.1 Lachnospiraceae bacterium | reverse complement strand
TTCATCCGGGAGAACATCATCAACAGCGAAGAAGGGATCGTTCACTATGCCCTCGATTCCATACGGTCGGCGGGGATCAAAAGAAAAGCGCTCAAACAGATCAGGGAGCAGTACAATGCTGTGGACTGGAAAGCGTATTTTTCACGGATGTATGACAGACACACGCAGTGGAAGGCGCTGACGAAAGCGAATTTTCTGGGATACAGCGACGCGGTGTGCATGAACGGAAATGTCATGCTGACAGACATCAACGCGGTCAACGGCGTAATCGGCACATCCAATGAGATCAACCCGGAAAACGTGAAGGAACTGCTTGAGATCAGGGAGACATGCAGGGAGAAGGGAGTGAGCGTCCTGCTCATGACGGGGTTTATTGAAGACAACCCCAAGAAGCTGGAAGCGCTCAATCAGGTCTGCGAGGAAAACAGGATCGATCATGTGGATGTGAACTGTCTGATGGAGCAGGCAGGCTTTCGTGTGGATGAACATGTGAGCGACTATATTCACTTCAATGTGGCAGGCGCCTGCGTATGGACAGATTATCTGGGCGAATACATGGTCAGCCGCTACGGACTGAAACCGCGCTCAGGCAGGATCAATGCCATGCTGGACGCCCAGTCCGAACTGTTCGGATACTATAAAGCCCATATGGAGAAAAAGATCATCCTGTATCAGGCAGATTATTTCAAGGATTTCCTGGAGGCGCTGAGCGGGCTTGAACCCGGTGAAGATGCCGTGCTGATGGCCGTCTATGATGACGCTGCCTTCAAACTGGATGAGGAAGGTCATGAGGCGCTCAGAAAGCTGGGGCTTGATGCGGATATTTCCTATCAGGGCAGTTACGCGGGCGTGATCACGTCCGACGGCGTGCAGAAAGCGGCTGATGAAAGAGCGGCGGTTGTGATCCCGGGACAGACAGCCCTCATGAATTATGAGGTCAGGAGCGCAGGAGCTGCCTGCGACAAAGGTGCTGACATCTCGATCATGGCGGAAGGAAAAGAGTGGGCAAAGAGGAGGAGAGGCTTTAACGTGGTCGTCTATGACCCGCATCTTGCCAGACCGCTCATTTCATGTACTTTTGATACATTTAAATATGCAAATCCCAGAATGAAAATATAGTTCTACATGAAAGGGGACAGATATGTGCGGAATAGTCGGATATACCGGTTCGGGAAACGCGGCGGAGATACTGCTGAAAGGACTTGAGAAACTAGAATACCGGGGATATGATTCTGCAGGACTGGCCGTCAGGGACGGGGAACGGCTGGCTGAAGTGGTCAAGGCAACGGGAAAGCTTGCCAATCTGAAGAACAAAACGGATAACGGGCGCGCCCTTCCGGGCAGCTGCGGGATCGGCCATACGCGCTGGGCAACACACGGAGAACCAAATGAGATCAATGCACATCCGCATGTGAGCGGAAATGCCAGCAGATCTGCATCAGGCGCGGTGGAATCGGAGGTTGTCGGCGTTCACAACGGGATCATTGAGAACTTTGATGAACTGCGGGCAAAGCTTGCGGGGAACGGATATCAGTTCTACAGCCAGACAGATACCGAAGTGGTCGTAAAGCTGGTGGACTACTATTACAGAAAGTATAAGATCGGTCCGATCGACGCGATCAACCGTATGATGGTCAGGGTCAAGGGTAGTTATGCCCTGGCAATGATGTTCAGGGAATATCCGGGAGAGATCTATGCCGCACGCAAAGACAGCCCCATGATCATCGGTGTCGGGGAGGAGGAAACATTTCTTGCCTCAGATGTCCCGGCAATCCTGAACTACACCAGGGATGTTTACTATATCGGCAACATGCAGTCCGCGCGCATCAGGCCCGGGCAGGTGCAGTTCTTCGACCTGAACGGGGATGAGGTTGAGATTCAGAAGACAACCGTCACCTGGGATGCGGCAGCCGCCGAGAAGGAAGGCTACGAGCATTTCATGATCAAGGAGATCCATGAACAGCCCCGCGCTGTCAGGGATACACTGAACAGCCTGATCCGGGATGAACAGATCGATCTGTCCGAGACAGGCCTGCCGGATGAGGTGCTGGCGGAAGTCTCCGCCATTCATATCGTCGCCTGCGGATCAGCCTGGCATGTGGGAATGGCGGCCCAGTATATCCTGGAGGATATGGCTCAAATTCCGGTTCGCGTCGAGCTCGCGTCAGAGTTCAGGTACAGGCGGGTTCTTCTCGATCCGAACGCGCTCGTCATCATTATCTCGCAGTCCGGCGAGACGGCGGATACACTGGCGGCGCTCCGGCTGGCAAAGAGTATGGGAAACCGGACATTTGCCATCGTGAATGTGGTCGGATCCACGATCGCCAGGGAAGCGGATCATGTGCTGTATACGCTGGCAGGTCCTGAGATCGCGGTGGCGACCACGAAGGCTTACAGCGCCCAGCTGGCAGTCATGTATGTGATCGGCGTGAAACTGGCTGAGGTCAGGGGAAAGATCTCCGAAGAGCAGCGGCGGAATTATCTTGCCGAGCTGCAGACGCTTCCGGAGAAGATCGAAAAGATCCTGAAAGACAAGGAACGCCTGCAGTGGTTCGCGGCCAAATATGCCGACGCCCATGACGTTTTCTTTATCGGACGGGGGATCGATTACGCGATCGGGATGGAAGGCAGTCTGAAAATGAAGGAGATCTCCTACATCCACAGCGAGGCATATGCCGCAGGTGAACTCAAGCATGGAACGATAAGCCTGATCGAGAACGGGACGCTGGTGATCGGGATCATGACCCAGAAAGCGCTGCTTGAGAAGACCATCAGCAATATGGCCGAGTGCAAGGCGCGCGGCGCTTACCTGATGGGTGTGACCAGCTATGGCAATTACAGCGTTGAAGATCACGTTAATTTCACGTTCTATGTACCCAAGATCGATGAGCATTTTGTCGGCAGTCTTGCCGTTGTTCCGTTCCAGCTGCTGGGTTATTACCTGAGCGTCGCAAGGGGACTGGATGTGGATAAACCCAGGAATCTTGCCAAGAGCGTAACGGTGGAGTAAGTTTTTGTGAAGTGTTTGAAAGGGGCAGGCGTATAGTGAAGACAGAGAGAAATAACAGGTCGTTTCGCTATGTGCTGAAATGGATCATCATATCGGTTCTGGTCACAGCTGTTGTATTCCTCGGCGCCATGGAAGTCTGGATGTTCTTTACATGGCAGCATCTGACAATGGAACAGCTGATGTTCCAGCTCCAGATGCCTGCGGAAGGCGCTGCCAGGGGCATCGTAAACAGCGGCATCGCAGTTGGCGTGCCGGCAATCCTGGCAGGGCTGGTGATCAGCCAGATCGTCCGGATCAGGGGAAAAGGACGGTCTGCCGTGCTGATCCTGCTGGGTCTTTCGCTGATCGTTTTTGCAGGTGAGGCCGGTGTTTTCTGGCAGCGGCTGCAGGTTGGAGACTACATCAGGAACCAGAGCCAGGATTCCCGCCTGATCGAGACATACTATGTGGATCCGGATGATACCCGAATCACCTTTCCTGAGAAAAAAAGAAACCTGATCTACATCTACCTTGAATCGATCGAGGTTTTATATGAGAACATGCCGATCGACGGCGAACGCTACGACCTTATTCCCGATCTGAAAGAACTGGCTGTTGAAAATGAAGATTTTTCCGGAACCGACCGGGAGACAAACGGAGGACTTGTCCTGTACGGCGGAGGATGGACAATGGGCGCCATGTTTTCGGAATCAGCGGGTCTCCCGCTGCTCGTCGGTGCCGATATTGACGGAAATGCCATGAACACGCAGCAGGCCTTCTTCCCGGGAATCGTGACCATAGGGGATATCCTTGACAAAAACGGCTATCACAATATGCTCATGATCGGCTCCGATGCAACCTTTGGCGGCAGGCGGCTGTTCTATGAGAGCCATGGACCGTATGATATCTATGATTATGAATACGCGATCGAAAAGGGCTGGATTCCCGAGGACTATATGGTCTGGTGGGGATTTGAGGACAGCAAGCTGTACCAGCTGGCAAAGAATACGCTCGATACGGTCGGAGCGGAGGAGGAGCCCTTCAACCTGACGCTGCTGACGGTTGACACCCATTCTGAAGACGGTTATGTCTGTGATCTGTGCCAGGAGGAATTTCCGGACAATCAGTACGCCAACGTGATCGCCTGCGCTGGCAGACAGGCGGCGGATTTTGTGGCATGGTGCAGGACCCGGGACTGGTATGATCAGACGACGATCGTGATCAGCGGAGATCACTGGACCATGGATGCAGACTTCTTCGATGAGGCGACGGAGGAGGATGAAAGGAAGACATATACCTGTATTATCAATTCCGCCGTATCGAGGGAACAGGATACCTTCAGAGAATACAGCACACTTGACCTGTTCCCGACAACGATCGCGGCGCTCGGCGGCGAGATCGAGGGCAACCGGCTGGGACTCGGAACAAACCTCTATTCTGATGAGGTGACCCTGACAGAGCAGTTCGGGAGTGATTATCTGAACAGGGAATTCCGGAAACATTCGGCGTTTATGGAACAGATGGTAAATATGGAAGAGAACGATGAGTACATCCACCAGACCGGACATGCGGCATCTGCGGATCTGTCGGTCATTGACTGGGGAGAGTACTATGAATTCCTGATCTACAGGATCAATTACAGCGGAAGGATCGCTGAATGCCTGCTGACTGTGGAGGATGCGGAAGATCCGGGACAGGCGGCGCTGACCCTGAGCCCGCAGTATGATTTTGAATTTGGCCTGTACAAAGCCTATGTTGATAAAAAGGATCTGGCATCGGACAGGATCAGCATAATCTGTCTGGTCAGGGACCGCAACGGAAAGACCTACAGAGGGGATCCTGTATATTATGACCTGCTTCTGGCAAGGCGGCACGACGATTTTGACGCGTATCTTGAGAGGTGCATCGAAAAACTGCCGGAGTATACGCTCTTCCTGTCGATCTATGATGAGGGGACGGAAGGACTGACGGATCATCAGAGGCGTCTTCTTGCCGACCTGGGCCTGCAGGCAGACCTTACTGACGGTTTCAGAAAGAGCTACTATGCGATCGTCGACCGGGGCAGGGTGGAGGAAAAACTGTCCGATGACTATCTGACAAGTGAGGGAACACTTGACGACGGGTGCACATATCTGATCACAAGCGCAGGCTTCAATGCGCCTGAACGCTACAACGGGACGAATATCGTATTGAATGATGCGATCTTCAGCAAGGGACTCAGGGGATTTAATGTGGCAGTCTACTCCAACAGATTCCACTGCGTCGTTGATTCGGCTGTGTTTGATACATTCCTGGGGAAACACAGCGTAACGGTGGGAAGGGAGTACCTGGGTACGGGAGAGTATGTGATACCGAACCTTACGGACATCGGCTCCGGCTGCAGGAATACCTGGCTGGTGCTGAAACCGGAATATCAGAAAACAGGTATCATCCTGCAGAGAGAAGGGAATACATGCTACCGCTGGCGGGCGCTTCCGGCTGAAAGATACCTGTCATACCAGGAAGGGATCCTGTACCAGCAGCGTGTAGACGGGACGATCGAAGCGATGAAAGTCGGACTGAACTAGATCATGAACTTTGTTTCTTATGAATTTATCGCGTTTGTATGCATAGTGGCGGCACTGTACTTTATCTTCCCGATGAAGATAAGGTATCTTGTGCTGCTCCTCGCCAGCCTGTTCTTCTACTGGACAGCCGGATGGCAGAAGCTGATCTTTCTCGGGGCAGCCGCGCTGGTGACGTACCTGTGCGGACTGGCGATCCAGGCCCTGCGAAACCCGGCTCCGGTTCAGGCAGGGGATGCGGGAAGCGGAAGGCCGGAATCCGGCCGTGAACCCGGAAGAGACCGGAAGGAAGCGGCTCTGGCAGTATTCCTGATGGGACTCATGATCCTGCTGGCCATGCTGATCTACGCGAAAGCCGGAGAGCGGCTGGTCGCGGCCCTGGCGGATGTGCTGCGGGGCAAAGGTCTTTCACTCACGGTGCTGGTTCCGCTGGGCATTTCCTACTATACGCTGGCTGCCATCGGCTATCTGGCGGATGTGTACTGGAAGAAGGACACAGCGGAAAAAAACCCGTTGAAGCTCATTTTATATCTGTGTTATTTTCCGCAGATCCTGCAGGGACCGATCCCGAAGCACAGGAATCTGGGCGTACAGCTGGGGGAAGGACATCGGTTCGACTATGACAGAGTCTGCTTCGGACTTCAGCGGGCAGTGTGGGGTTTCTTTAAAAAGCTGGTGATCGCCGACCGCCTGGCCATCATGGTAAACCAGGTCTTTGAGAATTATCTGGAGTATTCCGGTTTTATTTTCCTGTTCGCGCTGGCCGGTGCCGTGTTCCAGCTGTATGCGGATTTCTCGGGCTGCGTGGATATTGCGCTGGGCATCTCCGAAGTGTTCGGGATCACGCTGGAGGAGAACTTCAGGCGTCCTTTTTATTCCACGTCGTCTGCAGAGTTCTGGCGGCGGTGGCATATATCCCTGGGCAGCTGGTTCAGGGATTACGTCTATATGCCTGTCTCGGTCAGTCCGGCAGTCATTTCAGTCGGCAGGCTTGTAAAGAAACTTTTCGGAAGGACTGCTGCCAGGAATGTCATGACGACGATTCCGCTGCTGGCGGTCTGGATCCTGACGGGTCTCTGGCACGGGACCGGCTGGGATTACCTGGTATGGGGTCTGTACTGGGGTATGATCATCATCCTGTCCACCTGGCTGGCTCCGGTCTACAGGAAGATCGAAAGGAAGCTGGGGCTGGATACCGGGGGAGACTGGTGGCGCATCCTGCAGCGGGTCCGTACTTTTGCGATCTATATGGTGGGAAGGCTTCTGACGCTTCCCGGGAACCTGCTGACAAGCCGGTGGATCGGCCGGAAGATATTCACATGGAATCCCTGGGTGGTGTTCGATGGAACCCTGTTCAGCCTCGGATGGGATCATAAGGATGCCTGGGTCGCGATCATTGCCCTGTGCGTTCTCTGGAGGGTCAGCAACCTGCAGGAGAAGGGCATCCGCATCAGGGAGACGGTGGCAAAGTGGCCGCTTCCGGTCCGGTGGGCATTTTATTACGGCGCGGTCTTCGCGGTGCTGATCTTCGGGATCTACGGAAGCGGCGTCAGCACGTCCATGTTTGTATACATGAATTTCTGAGCAGGGTGAAGACAGGACAGGCGGAAATGATCGCCGGCGGCAAAGCGATCGTCATAATGGGAGTGTAGAGAATTGATTCAGGCAATGAACAGAAAACAGATGAGGCGTTTCGCTTTTTTGCAGCTGTGCCTGCTGGTCTGCCTGCTGACAGTGATACCGGCATGGAAGGTGAAGGCGGCTCCGGCTGCGCCTGTGCAGCTTAAAAAGAAACTTGCGCTGGCCAGATATCAGAAAGTGAAGCTGATCGCCAAAAACGCATCCGGTACGATTTCCTGGTCTTCGTCCGATCCGGAAGTGGCGACCGTGACAAAGCGCGGGATCGTCAGGACAAAAACCGCGGGAAAATGCAGGATCGTTGCCAGGGCCGGAGGAAAGAAGTATGTGTGCCGTCTGACGGTGAAACCGCTGGCGATCACAACGGAATCACTGCTGATGGTCAAAGGCCGCCAGATGACGCTGACGCTGAACAGTCCCGACGTGACACCTGCCTGGTCATCCTCCGACCGGAGCATTGCCTCGGTGGATGAGAGCGGCCTGGTCCGGGCAATAAAGCCCGGGAAATGCCTGATCACAGCCGTATATAAAAAAGAGAAGATGACCTGCAGGGTAGAGGTCTCAGGCGCAACGCCCGATAACCTGACCGCATCGTATACGGCGGACGAGACCAACAGCGGAAAGATCATCCTGGCCGGCAGTTCGTCCGTGGATTTCTGGAACAGCGCTCCGCAGGCGTTCGCGCCATATCCTGTGATCAATATGGCCATCGCCGGTACCGTGGTGGGGCAATGGCTGACCTGGTACCAGGATATGATCGTAAACTACAGCCCGTCAGCGGTCGTCCTGTATGTGGGCAGCAATGACCTGCCCGGCTGGGGGACGACGACTGCCGAGCAGAACGCGTCAAACACGATCCGGCTGCTGAAACGGCTGAAAAAAAGGCTGAAAAAGACCCCGATCTTCTATGTGGGCATCTCTCCGTGCTGGGCCAGAAAAGGTGCCTGGGCAGACATTGCCACCTCAAACCGGCTTGTCAGGGAGTTTTGCTCGCAGTATGCAAATCTGTATTATATTGATATCGCTTCCGCCTGCGCCATGCCGGACGGAACACCGAATAAGGCGCTCTTCCTGGACGACCAGCTTCATCCCAGCGAGGCCGGGTATGCCGTCTGGAAGCGGGTCGTAGCGAAGCAGGTGAAAAAGGTGGTTAAAAAGACGATGAAGGACGCCGGAAAGAAGTAACGCATGATCGATAACATGATCCGCGCCTTCTGGCATTTTGTCAGAGCGGTGCTGGAGTGGTTTGTATTTAAACTGTTGCATCTGAAAATTGACGCAGGGAAGTGGGAGGCATTTCTGCAGTTTGTAAAGTTCGGTGTGGTGGGCGTGAGCAATACGATCGTCCACTATGTGATCTATGTGATCTGTCTGCTGCTGTTTCAGCGCGCGGGCATGT
>JAGCAV010000326.1 GCA_017652545.1 Lachnospiraceae bacterium | reverse complement strand
TGCTTTCTCACCTATGCTTTGAACGCTGGACGGGATCGAAATATCCGTCAAATCAAAACATGTATAAAAAGCATACGCTCCTATACTGGTAACGCCTTCGTTGATTTGTACACTGCGCATCCCTCTGAAATCGCGCCAGGGAGAAGTCTCTTCATTGACGCCATAATTAGTCATTATCCCTGAACCAGTCCCGGTATAGCTGATGGTCAGAGTTTTTGTGCTTCCATCATAATTCCATTCAAGACCATCTCCGCAGTTTCCACCCTCCGCCAACACCGCCGTGCAGATGAGCATGCATAAAAGGAACATACACATCAGACCGCCGAACTGTGGATGGTAAGGTAAATTTACCACCACACGGTAATCAGTTTTTTCTCCGCACGGTAAGGACTTTTTTCTCTGCGCGGTAAGGAGTTTTTTCTCTTCACGGTAAACAGTTTTTTCTGCCGGCGGTAAACACTTTTTTCCTTGTGGTGAGTCTTTCACAAGGAGGGGCATCTCTGAATTCTGTATACTGTTTTTACAGTGTACGGAAGGAGGATCAAAGATGCTAACAAAAACTATGATGCAGATGATCCAGGATCTCAAACTCCGAGGCTTCTCTGAGAATGAGATCGCTGACCAGCTCAGAAAAGCCGGGGAGAAAGTCCCTTCAAAGCCGACCATCCGTAAGTACTACCGGATGGATGTTATCCCGGAAGATCCGGGATTGCACCTTGCCAAAGACAAAGCCTTTGATACGGAGCCCTTCCGCTCCACGATCATCGAAGTGCTGCGTAATAACGAGAACAACAAAAAACTATGTATCAGTTCCATCTACGATGTCCTGGAGGAGAAGTACATCGACTCCGGTTTATACTCGGAACTGCCCGGAAACCAGCAGACACTCCGGAACTACGTGCGGTATCTCCGTAACAGCGGAGCAGTTGCTTCTACGCCAAAGAATACCCGCATCTATGACTACGTCCCGGACACACCGCCCGGCGAACAGATGCTGATCGACTTTGGCCAACAGAAGATCTCGGGCGGCATAGTCATCCATTTCATCTGCCTGCTTCTTCGGTTCAGCCGGTTTCTGCTTGTCTATGCACAGGATCACAAGTTCAGTTCCGAAGAGGCGTGCCTGGCGCTCTATCGGTCCTTCTGTCGGCTGGGCGGCCGTCCGAAAGTGCTGGTCATAGATCAGGACGCTGTCTTTGTGGCGGATGAAACTTACGGTGAGATCGTCAAGACCCGGGTATTCGAGGATTTCTGCTCAGAGCAGGAATTGAAACTATGGGTTTGCCACAAAGCGGATCCGGAAAGCAAAGGCCCCATTGAGAACACGGTCGGTTTCGTGAAGAAGAACTTCTTCTCCGCCAGGGATCTGCGCTCTCCAGATGATGTCCTGCGTGCCCTGCCCGGATGGTGCGACCGGAAGAACCGTCGTATCCATCAGACGACTTACTGTGTTCCGGAGGTCATCTTTTCGGAGCACGAACAGAAAACGCTGATGCCGCCGGTACCGTCCCTGTATGAGAACTCGCCGTCGAGTTTCCTTACTGTCGAACTTGGCGGGATCCCATATGTTCAGTATAAGACCAACAAGTATTCCGTCCCGCGATCCTGCGCATTTGGGAAGGTCTTCTACAAAGCAGTTGGCAGTTACCTTTACGTCTATGACGATACGTATTCGCTCCTTTGCCGGCATGCCATAAGCGAATGCCACGGACGTGTCATCCGTCTGCCGGAGCATAAGAAAGAACCTGCGACCGACTGGGTCTCTACGGCAGAGCGCCTGCGCGACAAATGGAACTGCTATGACTTCCAGCACTTCATCAACGGTGTGAAGAAGGAAAACCCGAGGTACCTGAAAGAGCAGCTTGCCGCGATCGAAGAATTCCTGGACAAGGAGAATGCCGACCGGGTGACTGTCACCGCCGCCATGAAGTATGCATGTGAGAAATACCGTTACACCTTTAAGCAGTTCAAGACCGTCTACCAGCTCGTAAAGAGCGGCCAGTTGTCGGATAACACGTATCAGGCAGCAGATGTCCAGAAACAGGATCTGTCGTTCTATGCCGAAGCCTTCAGGGCCAGAATGGCGCGTTAGGAGGCCGGTATGAAAAAACAGATCGTGCGGTCCATGGATATCGACCGTATACCGATCCAGCGGCTGACAGCCCTTCTGGAAACATTTACACTGAAACATTCCGCCAGGGGTCTTGCAGACCTTTTGGAGAAAGCAGAAGTCAATGAGCTATCTTACCGTGAGTTCCTTCTGACGTTGTTGGAAACAGAGGTCAAGGGCCGAAATGAACGCCGTCGAAAGCGGAACCTGTCGGCGGCACATTTCCCGCCACACCCGAAGATGCTGGATGACTTTGATCCGACGGAACTGGATGCCGGGATCACCGAAAGCCAGATCCAGACCCTCCGCGAACTCAGCTGGCTGGATACCTGTGGTAACCTTGTCTTTGCCGGGCCTCCGGGCCTTGGGAAAACAATGCTTGCCGTCGGACTTGGCCTGGAAGCTGTTAATGCCGGTTATACTGTCTGCTTTGAGCGGATGACGAATTTCGTAAAGATCCTTGATACCGCGGATACAGAACGGACCGCCGGTTTCCGGCTGCGGAACATCCGGAAAGCCCAGATGGTCATCATCGATGAGATCGGGTACACTCCGATCTCCCGGGCACAGGCCAACCGGTTCTTCACCTTCATCAGTGACACTTATGAGACGAACTCGATCATCTTTACGACGAACAAGGAGATCACCGACTGGGCGGAGATGATGGGTGATCCGGTCCTGACAACAGCTATGCTCGACCGGATCCTGCACCATGCCAGATGTTTCTCCCTGCAGGGACAATCCTACCGGTTGAAGCATCCGGAGCTGTTCTCGTAACTATGACGTTTTAAAGGTTCATCTATTGGATCAGGAGTTACCTTACCGGAAAAAACTCCTTACCGTACACTGTAAAAACTGCTTACCGGAGAATGTAAAAAACTCCTTACCATCATTGAAAAAAACTGCTTACCGTTGACGGAAAAAAGTGCTTACCGTCATCGAAAAAAACTGCTTGACTTTTGCACAAGAGAAAAGAAGGCGCTCACATCGGTGATTCCGGCCTCTTTAAGCCAGGTCTTCCGCATCAGTTTCGCG
>JAGCAV010000325.1 GCA_017652545.1 Lachnospiraceae bacterium | reverse complement strand
CCGGTCTTTCTTTTCATCCGACAGAAAATGATAGATCCTGCGGATCGGAAACGAGAGCTGCCGGGAAAAGAGCAGGGAGATCAGGAGCGCCAGGGCAAAGAGAATAACGGAAGCAATGACGATCCAGGTCATGCTGCGGTAGATCTGGGAAGTAAAGACGGATGATTCCGTGACGGCTGCGACGACCAGGCCGTTTGATGTGGAAACCGTAAAGCTGACATATTCCTTTTTGCCGTTCAGATCATTGGCCACGGTCACTTCCTCATCCCCTGCGTAAGGGTAATAATCAAAATAGGCCGTGTCCGGGGAAAATGTTTCCGGGAAAAGGCGGCGTCCGCTGCTGTCATAGATATAGACGGAGGCCTGATGGGAGAGTTCCAGAGAGGTGGCCAGGGAGAACACATCTCCATAGAATTTACGCACTTCAACAAAACCGACAGGAACATGGAGATGGTTGTAGAACATGCGGGATACTGTGAGATAGCTGTTCCCTTCATCCGAGGGAGCAATGGACGAAAAGCCTGACGATGTCGCGGCACGCCAGGCTGACATATCGTCGAAAAGCTGTCTGATGATCAGGCGGCCTCCCTCATTTTTTGCTTCTTCATACCAGGGAAGCGTATTTACGGAAATGGGAAGCACGCCGTTGTATTCACCGACACCGTATCCGTTGACGCTTTCCCCGTGGTCCCCGGTGGCGTAGATGTTCAGCTGCCGGATGGAGAAATCCAGTCCCCGGGCACTGGTCAGAAGAGCGGCCAGGCGCGTGCGCATCTGGTTGCGCTCATAGGCGGAGGTGCTTCCGGATATATAGGATGCAAAAACATCCTGCATACTGGAAGAACTGATCGCGCTTAAGGTGATCTGGCTCATCTGGTTGATCTGCTGGTCAACGCTGTCCGCCACCGACAGACTGGTCTGCCGGAGCGTATCAATGGCGTCCGCGCGGGCACTCCGGTACTGCACCCAGGAAACAAGCCCTGTGATGAGAGCCAGAAGGAGAAAGGCGAAGATGACAAAATAGATTGAAAGCAGCGACTGGATGCTGCGGCGTCTGTGTTTTTTCATAATCTGTTTCTGATGCTTTTTCACCGGTGGACAGTAAGAGTATAACGAGTCGCCCGGCAACATTCAAGCACTGATCACGCATGAAATGACTCGTCCCGGTCCCGTGACAGCCGGACCGTGAATGGGAATGCGTTTTTTACAAAAACCGGACAAATGCGTGCATGTCCATGGATGGAAGGATCAGGTATAATTCCGGTAACACCAAAACAGCCATATGATCGTTCATTGCAACAAACTGATGTCTGCAGGCGAAGCCGGCAGCAGATCTGTTCCGGAGGAAAAACATGAGAATTGAAAGAGTCGTTCCGGGAAATGATGACAGAAGCGTTATATTGTATACGAATGACGGACTGATCGCCATCAGCGGGATCCGGGGCAATATCATTCGGTGCGTTTATACCAAGAAAGAGGAGCCCGATCCCGATTCCGCGATCGGGATCGAAAAGAGAGCGGAGGCCCAGCTGACATGTGAGCAGGATGAGCGTGCCGTTTCCGTTATGACGGACAGGCTCTGCCTGAGGATCGACAGAAAGACAGGCCGGTTTGCCTGGTATAAGAAAGAGGAGAACAGCTTCAGCCTGCTTTTCAAGGAAGGAGATAAGGAGCTGACACAGGTGCCGCTGCAGGAGTGGAGCACAGGCGGGGAGGAACCTGTCTGTCACAGGGTGCGGACTGTGGACGGAGACCGTTCTGTTGTGGAAAATCTCCGCCCCATCGATGTCGGGACAGCCTGCAGGGCGAAACTGCGGTTTGAATGGCAGGAAGGGGAGCAGATTCACGGACTGGGACAGGGTGAGGAAGGCATTTTCAATTACAGGGGAAAAACCCAGTATCTGTACCAGCACAACATGCGGATCCCCATGCCCTGGCTGCTCTCCGACAGGGGATATGCCATTCTTGCGGACTGCGGCAGTGTGATGACATTCAACGATGACGAGCGGGGCTCCTACCTGTTTCTGGAAACGGTGGATCAGCTGGATTACTACGTGATCTGCGCAGATCACGCGGATGAACTGATCAGCGGATACCGGTACCTGACCGGAAAACCGTCGCTCCTTCCCAAATGGGCTTTCGGATATGTGCAGTCCAGGGAACGGTATGAGACGCAGGAGGAACTGGTGGAGGTCGCCCGCGAATACCGCCGACGCGGTGTCGGTCTGGACTGTGTGGTGCAGGACTGGAAGACCTGGGTGGGTGACCGCTGGGGAGAGAAGCTCGCGATCGACCGTGAGCGCTTCCCGGATCTGAAAAAGATGCGGGAGGAACTGCATGGAATGCATGTCCACTCCATGGTCTCCGTCTGGCCGAATATGAATTACGATACGATCGACAATAAGCAGATGGCGGATGCCGGCCATCTTCTGTATGATCTGTCGACCTACAACGCATTTGACAGTGCGGCCAGGGACCTTTACTGGCAGCAGGCCTATGAGGGGCTGTATCATGACGGGTTTGACAGCTGGTGGTGCGATTCCACGGAACCTTTCCCGGGACCTGACTGGGGCGGTGAGACAATGCGGGAACCCTGGGAACGATTCAGGCTGGTGGGCGAAGAACATAAGAAATATCTTGGCCCGAGGAAGGCAAACCTGTTCGCAAAATTCCACGCTCAGGGCATGTTTGAAAACCAGCGGAAGGCAGATCCGGACCGGCGCATGCTGAATCTGACCCGCTCCGCCTATGCCGGTATCCAGAAATACGGTGTGGTGCCCTGGTCCGGTGACACTGCCGCCACCTGGGAGACATTGCGGATCCAGATCACCGAAGGGCTGAATATGGCATTGTGCGGCATGCCCTGGTGGACACTGGACATCGGCGGTTTCTTCGTCGTAAAGGAGAACTGGCAGGCACGCGGCTGCGGCTGCAGCGGCGATCCCACGCCCAAGTGGTTCTGGCACGGTGATTTTGAGCAGGGACTGGATGATCCCGGGTATAAGGAACTGTATGTCCGCTGGCTCCAGATGGGCGCATTCCTGCCGATGTTCCGGTCTCACGGAACGGATGTGCCAAGAGAGATCTGGCATTTCGGGGAGCCGGGTGACATGTTCTATGATGCCATCGCGGACGCCATTGCCCTGCGCTACAGGCTGATGCCCTATGTTTATTCACTGGCCGGCAGCGTCCGGTGCGAAGATGATACCATGATGCGTCCGCTGTTCTTCGATTTCCCGGATGATCCGGATGCGGCGTCTGATCATCAGAACTTCATGTTCGGCCGCAGCCTGCTGATCTGTCCGGTCACGGAGCCGATGTATTATTATCCGGGAGGGGAACCTGTCATGCCGGACGGCTCTGACGAAAACAAAGACAGTAACGGCATGCAGCATCAGCGAAGCAGACAGTGTTATCTTCCGGCCGGATGTGACTGGTATGATTTCCGGACAGGGGAAAAATACCGGGGCGCAGAGACGGTAACTGTGACGTCGGATATCCGGAGCATCCCGGTCTTTGTCCGTGCAGGAAGCATCATTCCGATGGAGGAAAAGCTTTCCTATGCCGCACAGGCGGTCTCAACACCGCTGGAGATCCGTGTTTATCCGGGCGCGGACGGATGCTTTACACTCTATGAGGATGCGGGTGACGGCTACGGATATGAAAACGGGGAATATAACCTGATCAGAATGGACTGGGACGATGGAGCGCAGACGCTGACCATCGGGGAGGCTTCCCGCAGTTTCCCGGGCAGCCTGGCCGGAAGAACCTGCAGGCTTGTCTGCGAAGGAAAAGAAAAAACATTTGTATACAGCGGAAAAAGAACCGTAACCGGCTTTTGATATAAGGAGAACAGAACATGCTGTACAAGGAAAACTGGGAAGAGACAAAGAAAAAGTATACGGATTACTGGCATCAGAGGAACACCGGCCGTCCCCTGATGAGGATCATAGCCCGAAAACCGGAGATCGAGCATCTTTCGGACGGAAGACCTCATGAAGGCGGCATTGCGGACGTGTTCTGCCAGGGTATGAATTATGACCTCCCGGAGGAACTGAAATGGAAAGACATGGAGGATAAGTACAGGAACGCCGAACGGGTCGTCGCCCGTTACAGGGATTTCTGCGAAAAGCACCTGTTCCTTGCAGAGGCTTATCCGAATCTGGACATCCACTACGGTCCCGGTTCGGCAGCTGCCTATCTCGGCTCCGAGATCGGCTTCAAGGAGGATACGATCTGGTTTGAGCCCTGTGTGGAGGATGACTGGGAGGATGTTCCGGACCTGGTCTATGACCCGGAGAACAAGTGGCTGAAGGATCATCTGGCCTTTGTCAGAAAATGCAGGGAGCTGGTGGGCGACGATATGATCGTTGACATGCCGGATCTGATGGAAAACCTCGATGTTCTGTCTTCACTGCGCGGCGCCCAGGATCTGATGATGGATCTGATCGAGGATCCGGAGGAGATCGAAAGGCGGGTCGGGCAGGTGACAAAAGCATACTTTGAATTCTATGACCGGTTCTACGAGCTGGTACGGGACAAGGACGGCGGAAACACCTGGTCCTGCTTCCAGCTTTGGGCACCGGGCCGGTACGCGAAACTGCAGTGCGACGCTTCGGCGATGATCTCCGCTGACGCGTTCAGGGAGTTCGTTCTGGATTCACTGAGGGAACAGACCGAAAAACTGGATTATGCCCTGTATCATCTGGATGGCCCCGGTGCCATCAAACATGTGGATGCCCTGATGGAGATCGATGGGATCAAAGCGCTGCAGTGGACGCCGGGCGACTCCGGTCCCGACGGCACCTGCCCGGACTGGGATTCGATCTATGACAAGGTCGTCGCTGCCGGAAAGTCCCTGTGGATCAAAGTCTACAGCGGAGAGACGGTTGACGACTGGATCGCCAACATGGACCGCATGGTGCAGAAATACGGATCGGCAAGACTGTTCTTCTACCTGCCGGAGATGCCTCTGGAGTGGGCGGAAAGACTGATCGATTATGCCGAGAAAAACTGGCGGGATGTGCCGGGAACATTTTTCGGATGAAATGCAGTCAGGGGATTTTCCCCTGACTTTTTTTATGGATAAGGAAACTGCTCGTTTCCTGTCCGGAAAGGCTTCAGGAAAAGCCGCGGTCCGGAATGCTGAATTCTGGTAAAAATGTATAAAACATCTCCGGAACTTTCGATCAAAAAAACGTGATAATAGATAAAAAATACCGCATTTCCTATTGAATTTAAAGCAGATTGCTGTTATTATTATTCCGGCTTTGGGAGAATAGGAAGCTCCCGGTTGGTTGCTAACAGGAGCGGGCGGAGGTGAGTGCCGTCCGGAATTCAACCCGGTAAGGGAATGGAGGATGAACCATGAAAAAGAGATTTGCTGTGATGCTGGCCGCCCTTCTGGCAGCGGGTATGATGAGCACACTTCCGGCAGTGGCTGATGATGCAGGCATGGATGAGCTGATTGCGGCTGCCCAGGAAGAAGGGGAACTGACCGTATACGGCTCCTGCGAGGAGGAGTATCTTTCCGCAGCGTGTGCGAAATTCCAGGAACTTTATGGAATCAAGACAAATTATCAGCGCCTTTCAACTTCCGAAGTTTACACAAAGATCAAGGAAGAAGCCGGCAATCCTTCCGGTGATGTGTGGTTCGGCGGTACGACCGATCCCTACAACGAGGCGGTCGTTGACGGTCTGCTTGAGCCGTACGATGCCCAGAATGCCGTAAATCTGATATCTGACGATTACAAGGATCCGGATAACAACTGGTTCGGTATCTACAAGGGCATTCTCGGTTTCATGGTCAATACAGAGGAACTGGAAGCGGAAGGCCTGGAGGCTCCGAAGACCTGGGACGACCTGCTCAATCCGGACTATGAAGGACTGATCATGCTGTCCAACCCGAACACCGCGGGAACCGCGAAGCTTGTGATCAACACCATGGTGCAGATGAAAGGCCATGATGAGGCAATGCAGTATTTTGTCGATCTCGACAAAAATGTTTCCCAGTACACCAAATCCGGTTCCGGCCCCTCCAAGATGGTCGGCCCGGGCGAGTGCGTGATCGGTATCGGCTTCCTGCATGACGGCATTTACCAGATCCTGCAGGGCTATGACAACATCGGCCTGATCGTTCCGGAAGACGGCACATCCTTCGAGGTCGGCGCGACGGCGATCTTCAAGGGCTGCAAACATCCGGAAGCAGCAAAACTGTGGATCGAATTTGCCCTTTCTCCCGACTGTGTCGATATTGCAAAAGACAACGGCTCCTATCAGTTCCTGGTGCTCTCCAACGCGACACAGCCTGAAGAGGCAGCTGAATTCGGCCTGGATATGAACAACACCATCGACTATGATTTTGAGGATGCAAAGGCAAACACCGCCCAGTATGTGGAAGATTTCTTTGCGGCTCTGGAAGGCACGAACGAAGACAAGTTCAAAACAGAATGATGACTGATCTGAGGGACAGCCTGTCTGCTGCAATCCCATAGCAGATGACTAGGGGGGCCGGCGCAGCTATGCGCCGGCCCCTTCGTTTTGATCGCGGGTTATGTGATCGAAAAACAAAGGAGGTTTCATCCATGGATCGAAGTCAAAATGCACGCCTGGAACGGAAGAAATTCTTTTCCGATCCCTTCCTGGTCGGCATGATCGTTATTCTGCTGATATTTCTGGCACTGTTTATTCTGTATCCCCTGCTGATGCTGCTGATCGACAGTATTTACACAGAGGGGAAAGTCACGCTGGATGTGTTCCGGCGTGTACTGAGCCTGGAACGGTTCCGCAGGGCTTTTTCAAATACCCTGGTCCTGGGCTTTCTGGTAGGACTGGCTTCCACCATCATCGGGCTGCTGTTCGCCTATGTGGAGGTGTACGTGAAAGTCCGGACAAAATTCCTGGAGAAGCTGTTCGGAGTGGTCTCCATGCTTCCCGTGGTCTCTCCGCCGTTTGTGCTCTCTCTTTCCATGATCATGCTGTTCGGGCGGAGCGGACTGATCACCAAGACGCTTCTTGGCATTCGCAAAGCGGATGTCTATGGCCTGAAGGGCATCTTTATTGTACAGACCCTGACGTTCTTCCCGGTATGCTACCTGATGCTGAAAGGTCTGCTCAAGAACATTGATCCGTCCCTTGAGGAAGCCACACGGGATATGGGAGCGACCCGCTGGAAAGTGTTTACCAGCGTGACGCTGCCGCTGCTGCTTCCGGGCCTGGGCAATGCTTTCCTGGTCACATTCATTGAGTCGGTAGCCGACTTTGCCAACCCGATGATGATCGGCGGTTCCTACGACACGCTCGCAACCACCATCTACCTGCAGGTGACCGGTGCCTATGACTCGACCGGTGCGGCTGCCATGTCCGTGGTCCTGCTGTCGCTGACTGTCATCCTGTTCCTGATCCAGAAATACTATCTGGAAAGCAAGACGGCGGCGACACTCACAGGCAAGGCATCGCGGGTACGCATGCTGATCGAGGATAAGAGCGTTACCATACCGCTGAGCGTTTTCTGCTGTCTGGTAGCGGTATTCGTGATCCTGATGTATATCATGGTGCCGATCGGGGCCCTCTTCAAACTGTGGGGCAGGGATTATTCCTTCAGCCTGAAATGGTTCCAGTACATGATGAAGACCAGCGGTCTGAAAGCTTTCCGGGATTCGATCGTTCTCTCTCTGATCGCTGCTGTGATCACAGCGTTCCTGTCCATGGTCATCGCCTATCTGGTCGTAAAGCGCAGGTTTAAAACAAAAGCGTTTATCGAATTTGTCTCCATGCTGGCGATGGCTGTTCCCGGAACGGTTCTTGGTATCGGATACATCCGCGGTTATGCCAACGGCATTTTCCGGACCGGGTTTATGCAGGCCCTGTATGGCACCGGTCTCATTCTGATCATTGTGTTTGTTGTCCGAAGTCTGCCGACGGGTACCCGGAGCGGTATATCAGCCTTGCGGCAGATCGATAAATCCATAGAGGAATCCGCTTATGACATGGGAGCGAATTCCGTAAAGGTATTTACCAGCGTGACACTTCCGCTGATCAAGGACTCTTTCTTCAGCGGTCTGGTGACCGCCTTCGTGCGCAGCATCACCGCCATCTCCGCCGTGATCCTGCTGGTGACGCCGCAGTACCTGCTGATCACCACGCAGATCAATGAGCAGGCCGAGAAGGGCAATTACGGCGTTGCCTGCGCATATGCCACGGTCCTGATCGCCATTACGTACGGTATCGTACTGATCATGAACTGGCTGATCAAAGTGTTCGGCACCAGCCGGAAGCTGAAGGAAGAGTAAGCGTTTTCTTAAGAACGATCAGATGAGAGGAGATTTTGTTATGGCAAAAGAGAAGAAAGGTGTACGCCTCGAACATATTTCCAAAATATACCAGGATCCAAAGACAAAGAAAGAATTCTATGCCGTTCAGGACACATCCCTGGAGATTGAACCCGGAACCTTTGTGACGCTGCTGGGACCCTCCGGCTGCGGCAAAACGACTACCCTGAGGATGATCGCCGGATTTGAAAGCCCGGACGAGGGAGAGATCTATCTTGGCGGGGAACCCATCAATGAACTGACGCCCAACAAGCGCGACACGGCCATGGTGTTCCAGAGTTACGCGCTGCTTCCGCACTACAATGTGTTTGACAACGTTGCCTACGGCCTGAAGATCCGCAAGCTTCCGAAGGATCAGATCCGGGAGAAAGTGACCGGCATTCTGAAGCTGGTGGAGCTGGAAGGGATGGAAGAGCGCATGACAAACCAGCTTTCCGGCGGCCAGCAGCAGCGTGTGGCGCTTGCCAGGGCACTGGTGCTTGAGCCGGGTGTACTGCTTTTTGATGAACCGCTGTCCAATCTGGACGCCAAGCTTCGCGTGACCATGCGTACGGAGATCCGCAAGATCCAGCAGAAGGTCGGTATCACGGCTGTTTATGTTACGCATGATCAGTCCGAAGCCATGAGCATTTCGGACAAGATCATTATCATGAGCAAGGGGAAAGTCGAACAGATCGGAACACCCCGGGAGATCTATTATCATCCGAATTCCAGGTTTGTCGCCGATTTCATCGGGGAAGCCAATTTCCTGGACGCGCAGATCCTTGAAACGATCCGGCCGGAAGGAGAGAAGGAAGGAAAGGCCGTGATCCTGGTCGGCGGAGAGAAGATGACGGTCAACAACTACGCCGGTCTCAAAACAGGAGACAAAGCGGCACTTGTCCTTCGCCCGGAGGCTGTGACGCTTTCCGAACAGGGTCAGCTGCCCTGCACAGTCACATTGTCCACCTTCATGGGATCCTATCAGTATTATCAGGTGGAGGTAGACGGCTATACCGTGCAGATCACCGACTACAATCCGGTGGGGAAGAAGATCTATGAAACAGGAGAGAAGGCATACCTGAACTTTGATACGAATGGCGTGTATATTCTCTGATATTACAGAAGGAGACAGGGGGACGGCGATTCATTTTGAACCGCCGTCCCCCTGATCATTTTCATCTGCAGGACAGAAAGTTTTTCTGGGCGGGCAGATCGGGATCTGTCATGCGTTTGAGCAGCCTGTTTGCCGCAAGGCGGCCCATTTCCCGTGCCGGGACGCTGATCATCTTCAGAAAGGGCAGCCAGGCGTACCACTCACCGCAGTGATAGCCCAGGATCTGCAGGGGCGTGTTTCCCTCATAATGCTGGTTCAGGGCAAAGCTGACCAGCTCAGCCGTAATCATGTTGTTGCCGGCGACGATGGCCGTACAGCCGTTTTCGATCAGATCCAGCGTATGACGCCGGACGCTTGAATCTTCAGCAGTGATATGTCTGATCAGGGCGGGATCCGGAGAGATGCCGCTGCTGATACAGGATTTTTCAAATTCCTTTACGCGCTGCTGTGCGGTATGAATGTGAGCCTGGTCTGCGATAAAACCAATCCGGCGGTGTCCTTCATCCACAAGATGGGATACCCCTTTCTGCATGGCAGCCTGACTTTCAATGAGAACCTGATCCAGACCACAGCCGGGAATGCTGCGATCGATCAGGACCACCGGGAAACGGTCAGGCAGCAGCTGGGCAAGCACATCATATTGATCCCCTGCAGGAGCAATGATCAGGCCGTCCACAAGACCGTTTGAGAGGGCACCGACCTGTTTCAGCTCCCGTTCGGGATCTTCTTTTGTATTTGCAACGATCAGATTCATGTCTTTTGAGGCAAGGACCGCCTCGATTTCCTCAATGATCACTGAAAAATACAGATTTGCGATATCAGGAACAATAAACCCGATCGTATTTCTTTTTCCGCTTTTGAAACTGCGCGCAGCCAGATTCGGCTGATAACCGAGCTGCCGGATGGCTGCTTCGATTTTTTCCCTGGACCGGGGGGATACGCTCCGCGTTTTGTTAACCGCATAAGACACGGTAGCGGTTGAAACGCCTGCCAGTCTGGCGACGTCTTTGAGTGTTGGTTTTCGCATGAGAACATGCTCCTTGCTGAGAATGCCGTTGACCTGTAAAGCAGTCAGTTGAGGATGCTCCGGACAGCTAAAACATAGTTGATACACGATGTTCTGTCAAGCTTATCTGATATGGGAAAAATACACAATGAAACAGCCTGATTTTTGTTCGATTTAAGCACTTTACATAGCAAAGGATGTATGATAATTTTGAAACTGTGGATGTTAAACGATTAAAATTCAGAATATAGTGATATTTAACAGAAATAACAGGAACACAGACAGACAAAGCAGCATGGAGGTTGAACATGTACTGGAAGGAAGCGTACAAGATCCGTGAAAGGGAATCCTACGAAGGATACGAAACGATCTATAACAACGAGCCAAGACTTGGTTTTGACGAACTGCTGGACCATATGGAGGCTTTTACGGAACTGTATAGAACCTGCAAGGATGATCATCCGGCCATCCGCGAAGCAAAGTGCCTTGATGCCCAGTTCCCGCAGATCATGCTGGGTATTGCAAAGAATGATCTTTTCTGCGGAAGGGAGGATATCTTTCCGCTGGGCATGAATGCCCAGTACATCAACAGTGAATGGGGCTTTGCCATGAACTTCGGCTGGTTTGATCAGAAAATCGCGGATGAAAGCATTCCGGACGGAAAGAGAGAGCGCCTTCGGAGCCTTCGGGAATACTGGACAGACAAAACGTCAACAAAACGTTTCCTGGCTGAAATGGATCCGGTAGATAAGGTCTATCTGGTCACCGGAGGCGTGACGGACGGTTTCGTGCTGGACCTGGCGGGATTTCCTCATGCTGCGGCAGCTCTTCAGCGGGTAGCCGGTATTTTCCTGGACTACCATAAACTGCTTGAAAATGGCCTTACAGGCCTGATCTCGCTGGCAGGGATCAAGCAGGCTCAGCATCCGGATCATGACCCGAATTTCTATGAGGGCATCCGGATGGCGCTCTCGACCATCATCAAAACCCTGGGATGGTACGCGGATCAGGCGCATGAGCTTGCAAAGCAGGAGGAGGATACCGGCAGGCTTGCAGATCTGAAGGAGATGGAGCGGATCTGCCGCAAGCTGATGACTGACCGCCCCGGGACCTTCCGGGAGGCGATCCAGCTCGTCATTATTTATAACATGATAGACGGCGCCAGGGAGTGGGGCCGCATGGATGACTATCTTGCGCCTTTCTATAAAAAGGATATGGAAGAAGGAATCCTTGACGAGGAGGAGGCGATACGGCTTCTCACCGGTATGTGGCGCCTGATGATCGTAAAGGAACAGGTGACGGACGACCGGGTGATCATCGGCGGTCTCGGCAGGAAGTACCCGAAGGAAGCTGACGAACTGGCGCTTGTGATCATGGAAACATCCAGGCGCGTCAGGGATATTGTGCCTCAGCTGACACTTCGCATGCATCATGGCATGGACCGGCGTCTGTACGATAAGGCGATGGACATGATCGGCGAAGGCTGTACATATCCGCTGCTCTATCAGGATGAAAACGTGATTCCCGGTGTGATGAACGTGTTCGGGATCAGCTATGAGGAAGCTCTTGGCTGGATGCCCCTCGGCTGCGGGGAATTTACCATAGACCACAGGATCATCGTAAGTCCGAATTCAGTGCTGAACATGGCGAATGTGCTCTGGGGAACCATCAACGGCGGCTATGATTCCACCGATACCTACCGTCTGACACCAAACGAGACCGGTCTGACGGATTATGCGGATTTTGACGAGCTGTGGGATACATTCTGCAGGAATGTGGAGTATCTGACTGACATAAGTGCAAGGAACCATTCAAGGGGATATGAGATTATCGCGCAGGATATGGCGCTCAATCTGCATAATGTTCTTTACGACGGCTGCATGGATGCCGGCAAGGGCGTGATTGCGGGCGGATGCGTGAAATGCGGCGGCAGTGACGAGATTTACGGGATCGTAACCTGCTCCGACTCTTTATATGCGATCAAAAAGCTGGTATTTGAGGACCGCGTCATGACAGCCGGGCGGATGATGGAAGCGCTGAAGGCGAACTTTGAAGGTTATGCCGAAGAGCAGGCAATGATGCTTAACGCGGACAAATTCGGAAATGACCTGGATGGAGTTGACGACCTGATGAAGGCTGTTCATGAGATGGTGTGCTTCAAAATGCTGGCGATCTCCGGAAAATACTACGGCCTGGACTGCTTCGGAATGGTCAATATCAACAACCGGGACAATACGACATACGGTCTTCAGACGGGTGCCACGCCGGATGGAAGGAAAGCCGGCGTTTCCCTGACAAACGCGAACAATCCTACTGCCGGCATGGACAGGAACGGGGTGACCGCTTTTATCAATTCCCTGCTCAAAGCCAGGGGAGATATTCATTTCGGTGTAGTCCAGAACATGAAGTTTTCAAAGGAAACTTTCAACGGACAGCGGAAGACGGTGATCTACCCTCTGATGGAATCCTACTTCGGCAGAGGCGGGACGCAGGCCATGATCAACGTGCTTGGAAGAGAGGACCTGGAGAATGCCAGGCGGGAACCGGAGAAATACAGCAACCTGATCGTCCGTGTCGGCGGTTTCTCCGCCAGGTACGT
>JAGCAV010000028.1 GCA_017652545.1 Lachnospiraceae bacterium | reverse complement strand
TTCAAACCGCCGGGATGCCACATAATACCCGTTCGTCTTCCCTTCCAGTTTGATGATATCCAGCCCGACATCCGTCAGCTTCTCGATCTCCGCATAGAGGGTATGCCTTTCCACGGTGATGCCGTATTCACTTTTCAGGATGCTTCCGATCTGGGCGGCGTTCAGGCTGTGATCTTCATCTGTGCGCTCCAGAAGGATCTGCATGATATAAAAACTTTTCAGGGCTGTTCTCCCCATGACCATGCCCATCTGTCTCACTTCCGTTTCTTTTTATTCCGGCCTTTATTTATGGCACCAGCCGCAGCAATGGCCTTCCGGTGCCTTGGGAAGCTCATCTCCCTCAGCCCAGGCTTTGATCACTTTCCAGTGGATCCCGATACACACACCCAGCAGCAGTACAATGGTAAGGCAGAAAAAGTTACGGAAAAATCTGCGCACCTTCCCGCTTTTCTGCTTTCCGTCCCTGGCTTTTGACATTTCATCTTCCTCCTTGTCATATCCGGTACATGATAAATTCAAACAGCATAAGGATACCATAAAGGAGGGACGATCTCAAATGTCTCTTTGACCTGAAAGCGGTGCTCCTCCGTAACATCAAAGTCATCCAGTATTTCCATGTACTCGCCAAAGTCATCGTATTCGATATGCGTCTTCATACTCTTACCCCCTTATTGCCTTTCCCCGTACAACAATTGCGACGATCACTGCGGCTGTCCTTCCCTTCGCAGCTGCACTCCCAAAGCAGCCGCGCGGCACACCGCACCGTCAATCCCTAAGGAAATCCCGGTAATCATCCTCCGAGGCAAAAAGCATGTATCTGCCGTCAACAAATCCCATGTACCCGTTATCCGTGCAATATCCTTTCATCGCTCTGCCTCCTCCGGTGATTCAACCTTCCTGTTTCCTGTTGATATCATTATCCCAAAGGAGCAGGTAGAAAATCCTGCCAGTAGAAACAAAGTACGCAAGCGGGCTTCAGGTCTCCCTGTTCCCTCACTCATGAGAGGAGCGCAGCAGGACTTTGCGCGCCGAGCACGGTCGCAAAGCGACATCTTCCTCTCGTGCGAGTGCGCTCTCCGTTCCACTTCGGTCGGCGCTAAGCGCTCGTCCACTGGACGAGCAGCGCCCTCGCGGAGCGTTTATCGTATAGGAAATTTCTCCGAAATTACCTATACGATAAACCGCCTGTCTTGAAAAAGACAGGCGGTGATAAAATGTGGTTTCTGTTTGATCCTGCACGTTCTTCGTGCCCTGCAGGGATGGTGTCCTGACCAGCCCGATCACTCCGCGGCGGCCTCTCCTTCCGCGGCAGGCAGCTTCATCGAGTTCCTGATCGGATCATACTTGTCGATGAACTCGTTATAATACCTGTTGTATTCTTCCTCGGTAAGTTCGCGCGCTTTCAGGGAATGAACATGATAATCGGGATTGTCCTGATAGCTTCTTCTTACCATGCCGGAAATCGCCACACAGTGCGATCCAATCCGCTCAAAACAGTTGAGCAGTTCCGTAAATGCCGCACCCTGCAGCATGTCGCACTCTCCTCTGCTGAGACGTCCGATGTGACGCGCCCTGAGGATCTCGCACAGGCTCGAGATCGCGGCAGACAGCGGTTTGATCCGCATTGCCGTCTCCAGGTCATTCTCCCGGTAAGCGCGTATGGTCTCATTCACGATCTCCCGCTCTGCCTGTACCGTCACGTCCAGATCCTTCACGGCATCGGGTGAGAACGTAATGCCGTCCTCATTGATCTGGTTGGTAATATGCGCAATTCCGGAAGCGTAATCCCCGATCCGCTCCAGGTCTCCGATCACACGCAGGTCCGCAGTCACCTGCCTGGTCTGCTGCGAGCTCAGCTCCTTTTTTGTCAGCGACATCAGGTAAGCCCCGAGCTTGGATTCATATTTGTCGATCAGGTCCTCCTTGCGCTGTACTTTCTCGAACCTTTTGGCTGAAAACTCATGGATCAGGTCCAGGGCTCTGCCCACGTTCTTGCGGACTTTTCCGGCCATGCCCATGATGACGCGGCTGCTCTGGGCCAGACCAAGAGCGGGCGAGACCAGGAACCTTTCATCCAGCAGGTCAAAGTCGGCATTGTCCTTCATATCCTCCAGATCTTCCGCGGAATCCTTGATCAGGAAGCATACGAACTTCTCGATCGCACCGATAAACGGGAAGAGAAGAATACCCGTGACGATACGGAAAATGGAGTTGACAAGCGCGATCATCACCGGCCCCACCGTCATTTCCATAAAGTCAAAGTGCACGGCTGCATTGACCGCATAGAATCCGATTCCCCATAGCAGCATGCCGAACAGGTTGATCAGCAGATAGACAATGGCGCTGCGCTGACCGTTCTTATTCGCGCCGATCGCGGAGATCAGTACGGGACATGATGCACCGACGCCGATACCCAGGATGATCGGAAAAGCCGTTGAAAATGTGATGATCCCTGTCACCGAAAGCGCCTGCAGGATACCGATGGATGCCGAAGCGCTCTGCAGGATAGCCGTCATGCCGATACCAAGCAAAATGCCCAGGAACGGGTTGGAGAACATGGTGACTGCTTCCGTAAAGGCCTTGCTCTCCCGCAGCGGTGACACAGCGGCGCTCATCATCTGCATGCCTGTCATCAGGATCGCGAAGCCCAGCAGGATATTGCCGAGATTCTTCTGGGCGGAACGCTTTGAGAGCATCCTCAGCAGCGTGCCGGAGATTGCTGCGACAGCGGCAATGGTCGAAGACGACAAAAGCTTCGTGATCCCGCCGGTCCCTTCAATATAGGACAGGCAGAGGATCCATCCGGTAATGCTGGTACCGATGTTCGCCCCCATGATGATGCCGATCGCCTGGAACAGCTTCATCATGCCGGAGTTAACGAAACCGACCACCATAACCGTGGTTGCTGAAGAAGACTGAATGATGGAAGTTACGGCAGTTCCCAGCAGCATGCCCTTGATCGGTGTGTTCGTCATACGGTACAGAAACGATTCCAGCTTGTCGCCCGCCACACTTTTCAGGCCGTCTCCCATAAGTGCCATGCCGTACATGAACAGTGCCACGCCGCACAGCAGAGATAAAATCATGGCTATAACATTCAAAGCTCTTCTCTCCTTACTCTACAGTTTTTTTACAGATCTACCCAGACATTCCCCTTCTCATTGCTCTCGATACAGGCATCGATGAACTTAAGCCCCTCAATGCCGGCATCGATCGTCGGATACAGAAAACCGCCGTGATCCTCACCATACTTCTTTTTCAGGAGGTCAGCGCAGTAGCCCCTGTACAGGTTGCCGAAACTCTCGAAGAATCCCTCCGGATGTCCCGAAGGCAGACGGGAGAGCCCGCGGCACGAATCAGTATCATAATCCCGGGTCGGCGTGTAGATCTGCGGAGGCTGGTTGATCTTTGTCACGATCAGGCGCTGTGAATCCCTGTGCTGCCACTCGATCGATCCCCTGTCTCCGAAGATCCTGATGCGCAGATCCGTCTCATTGCCAAGCGCCACCTGTGATGTCCAGATCAGTCCGGATATACCCCCCTCGTACTCCAGCATGACCTGTACATTGTTTTCCAGCGGCAGGCTGTGTTCTTTCGGCAGCCGTTCAAATCTGGCCAGTACCCGCTTCAGTTCCAGGCCCGTCATCCGCGAGATCAGTGCTTCCACGTGGGTTCCGATGTCCGCACAGCATCCGGAAGGACCGCTTCTGGCCGGATCCATGCGCCAGGTTGCCTGATCTGACCGGCCGCTGACCATCTGCACCAGCAGCCACTCCTGCGGGTACTCCGCAACAATGGTCAGAATATTGCCGATCTCGCCGGCCGCGATCATGCGGCGCGCTTCCTCGATCATCACATATCCCGTATAGGTGTAAGTGACGCCGAACAGCAGGTCCTTCTCCTGTGCGATCCGCTTCAGCTCCAGGCCCTCTTCCGTGCGCAGCGCCAGGGGTTTGTCGCACATGACATTGATCCCGTGCTCCAGAAAGCATTTCGCGATCGGGTAATGCGTGTCATTCGGCGTGCAGATCGACACAAAATCGATACCGTCCGCGCGCTCTGCTTCTTTTGCAGCCATCTCTTCATAGTTCGCGTATACACGCTCAGGATCGCGCACACCCCACTTCCTGGCCGTCTCCAGATTCTTTTCCGGATTCCTCGTAAAGCAGCCGGCAGTCAGTTCCGCCAGGTCATCCATCAGCGCGCCGTGACGGTGCACATTTCCGATAAAAGCGCCGTTACCGCCCCCGATCATGCCAAATCTGAGTTTCATATCTCATCCCCTTCAAACGACTCCTTGTCATCTGGTGCTTCTTTACACTCAAGATGATAATACATCGGCGCTTCTTTGTGAAGTCCTGCCGTGCTTTCGTTTTTTCGTTTTTCATCTCGTATGATCGTCGATCGTCACCGATGTATAGAGCCTTCCGATCGCGGCTTCGATCTCTTTTTCTCTTATAACAGCCTCTTTGTGCTGAGCGGCAGTCACCTGAACGAGCGCCGCGCCGCCCCGCATCCGCACTCTGAAATCCCTGAATCCCATCCCGAACAGCGCCGTTTCCGCCGCTTCCGTTGTCCGCAGTTTATCTTCCGTTATGACTTCTCCGGCGGGTATCCTGGTCGCCAGACAGGCGTAGGACGGTTTGTTCCAGACTGGCAGCCCTGCTTCCCTGGCAAGCTCCCTGATCCGGGCTTTGGTCAGGCCGCATTCACGAAGCGGGGAACGAATCCCAAACTCCTGCAGGGCTTTGAATCCCGGCCTGTCTGACACGTCATCGGAGGCATTTGTCCCGTCGCAGATCAGATCGTATCCGTCCTCCGCGGCTGCCCTGCGGATCGCTCCCATGATGTTTATTTTACAGAAATAGCATCTGTCGGCCGGATTGGCGCGCACCCGCTCATCCGCCAGCGCGTCCACCCCGATCACCCGCATCTGTACACCGATCCGTTCTGCCATCTTCACCGCGTCTTCGTATTCAAAGGCCGGCTGGAACTGCGATCTGACGTAAATGGCGGCAGCATCCGCACCGGCTTCCTTCGCGGCATAAAGAAGAAATGTCGAATCCACTCCGCCGGAAAAGGCGATCGCAGCACGGGGATGGACGGTAAAAAAATCTCTGATGGTCATGGTTTCTCCTTTCAATGTTTCTAAAAAACCATCACATTCCGGATCGGTGCTTAAGCCATGCTGTCTTCAACTGTCGGTTTGCAACAGGAACGCCTGTTCGGTTTTTTGATTGACCTTGCTTCGTAAACATAATATAATTATTTACGCTAGAAATAAAGAATAAAAGCAGGTATGGATCAGGATCCGTTTCAAGACGTCACTGATCGGGGAGATCCGGCTGTGGAATTATCAGAGCTGACGGCTTATGCTGAAGAAAAATATCATATCCGGGAACAGCACAAGTGGATGAATTTTCCCGGCTGGTCTGTCCTGACCCATCCCCGCAGCGGAAAGTGGGTCGCGCTTCTGATGCGCCAGTGGGACACAGACACCGGAACCACCATTGAGCGCTGCGACATCAAATGCGGACGGCAGAGCCTTTCCGAATTTGCCAGGCCGTATCTTTCCCTGCCCCTCCGCATGGATGGCGGAAAGTGGATCGGCGCCGCCTTTGATGACAGGACCGAACCGGAAGTCATCTTCAGGCTCTTCGACCGGGCCATGGCATCCGAGGAGGAGCACGGGTTCACCATCACACTGGAATCAAAGCCTGTTCATTCCGATGATGAAGGCAGATCGGGCGGAAACACGACGGTCTCCTTCCCGGGAAGCACATACCGGGATACACCCCTTCCTTTTGGCGGTAACACTTACAGGCCTCCGGGAGAAACGATCCCGGAACGGCTCCGCCAGATGAAGCATCTGTACGAATACGGAAGGGAATCCCGCGAGGGAAAAGCGCTGAATTTCTGCCGCCAGGGCATGTTCATGAAGGATTATGAGGACAATGTTCCCTGGAGCGGTCCTTTTGTCTGCTACTCTCCCACATATCACGATATGACGACCCGGCAGCTGAGGGGCTATTTTACCTGGAGAGCACAGATCAGGAAGGGCATTTACCGCCCCATACCCGCCTCCGCCGCCTACATCTATCTCTATGAACTTCTCAACGGGATCGGCACCGCTTCACCGGAGGACGGTCTCCGGAAAATGAAGGAATTTGAAACCGGGTATCTCGGATCGGGCCTGGGAGACAGCCATATGCTTCAGAACCTGAAGCGCTGGATGCTTGACTTTTCCGTGGTCCATGATCTTCCCCGGGAAACAGCTGAGCAATATGCCGACAGACAGCTTCTCGACGAGGACAGGGCGCTGGCGCTTCTGAAAGACCCCCGGGACCGCCCGGATGAGGAGATCTTTACAGCGCTGTGCCGGTTTGCCAGAAAGAACTTTTCCCAGACGCCTGTCGTGACCGGAAACGCTGAAAGAGGCCGGCATCTGTTCGCACAGGCATGGCGGGCTGCAGCCTCCGGATTTCGCGATCGCGGAAAGGACCTGTTTACTTTGTGCTTCGGACAGCCGGTGTCCCGCCCATGGTTCCCGCTTGCCAATGCTGTGTGCCTTCTGAATGACACGCCGGAAACACGCAGCTATATGCTGAATGAGTGCCGTGTCTTTACCTGCCGGAACGGAATCTGGCGGGTGAAAAGCTATGAACGGCTTTTCTTTGACCGGGCCCTGTTCCAGTCCTTCCTTCGTGAGACTGACCTGCACCTTCGGCGATATCTGAAAACCGGCCGCTACCTGCAGCAAAAGCCGGAGGATGCCTGGGCTGATCCCCTGATCCATGCTGTCATTGAGGCGGACGCTCTTGCCGCGGCGCAGGCCGCCCGGCCGAAGATCGTCATTGACCTGTCCGGCCTTGACAGGATCCGCCGGGAGGCGAAGGTCACACAGGAAAGTCTCCTGACAGAGGAAGACATGGCTGAAAAAGAACTCTTTCTGCAGCCGGAGTCATCAGAGACAGAACCGGCCCCTGAGGCGCAGGCCATTCCTGATCTGCCGCTTGACGAGATTCAGGTCCGGATCCTTTGCATGCTCCTGCGCGGGGAGCCTGTCAGCGGAATCATCGCAGAAAACCGCCTGATGCCGGCCATTGTCGCAGATTCTGTCAATGAAGCACTGTTTGACGAGATCGGAGATACAGTCCTGACCTGTGAGGATGATACCCTCTCTGTCGTGGAAGACTACCGGGAGGACCTGGAGATAATCCTGGGATTATGAAACAGACCGCGCAAATGACGAAAGGAGCGCCGGAAGATCCCGGCATACACATACAATGAACGAAACCAGAAAAGTACCGAAACGGATCTCACAGACCGTTCTGAACTCGCTCAAAGGCGGTGTCGTCCCCCGCATCGGCCTGCCCTATATCACTGTCGGCAGGAAAAACGAGATCGAAGCCCTTCTGCATGATGTGGATATCATCTCAGAGGGCGGCGCATCCTTCCGCTTCATTGTGGGACGGTACGGTTCCGGAAAGAGTTTCCTGCTGCAGACGATCCGCAATTACGTGATGGACCGGGGCTTTATCGTGGCTGACGCGGATCTTTCACCCGAACGGCGTCTTCAGGGAACACGCGGCCAGGGCCTGGCAACATACAGGGAACTGATCAGCAATCTCTCCACCAAAACAAAGCCGGAAGGCGGCGCCCTGACACTGGTGCTGGACCGCTGGATCAGTTCTGTCCAGAGTGAGGCGGCGCTGGAGAGCGGATGTGCCCCGGGCGATCCGGCTCTCACAAAAGCAGTCGACGCGAAGATCTTTGCCGTGACCGCCTCAGTCAGTGAACTGGTGCACGGATTTGAGTTCGCCAGGCTCCTTTCCGCCTACTACCATGCCTATATCGAGGGCAATGACGCGCTCAAAGCCAATGTCGTCCGCTGGTTTCGCGGGGAGTTTTCCCTCAAAAGGGAGGCAAAGGAAGCACTCGGCGTCAATATGATCATTACGGATGATGACTGGTACGACTACCTGAAGCTGTTTGCCACATTCTTCCGGCTGGCGGGCTATGCGGGCATGATCATCATGATCGATGAACTGGTAAACCTCTACAAGATTCCGAATGCCATCACCAGGCAGTACAACTTTGAGAAGATGCTGACCATGTACAACGATACCCTTCAGGGCAAAGCCCGGTATCTGGGGATCATCATGGGGGCGACGCCTCAGGCTCTGGAAGACAAACGCCGGGGGATCTACAGCTATGAAGCGCTGCGCTCCCGCCTTGCCGAAGGCCGCTTTTCCAGGCCCGGCGCGCGTGATCTTCTGGCGCCTGTCATCCGTCTCGAGCCGCTGACTGCGGAAGAGATGCTGGTGCTGTGTGAAAAGCTGTCCGATATGCATGCCGGGCTGTACGGATATGAGCGCAGGATCACGACAGATGACCTGGTCAGCTTTATCAGGATCGAATACGGCAGAATCGGGGCAGATGTAAACATCACTCCCCGGGAAGTGATCCGCGATTACATCGAACTACTTGACCT
>JAGCAV010000324.1 GCA_017652545.1 Lachnospiraceae bacterium | reverse complement strand
GGGGGCGGGCGTGTGTTTCCTTGTAGGGTCAGTGTCGCCCCTGTATGTAAATTGCGTGGCGGTGCGCTCCACGCAGGTGTAGCTGTCTTCCGTTTGAGAAAGCGTGGCTGCGCCTCCGGGAGTTCGCGCGTAAGAAAATGTTCTGACCCGTGAGGAAATCACCGGCCCGCCCCCATTGCCTGAAATCCCGGTCTGCATGGAAGATCTTTCTTCCGTACGCAACTGACTTTGAATAGAAAGGCACATATTGACATTGGATAGATTTACATATAATATAAGACTATATGAAGCGCAAACGGATATATCAGATGGAAGGAGAAGAGCATGTATATTTTGCGGACAGCCGGAACAGGCAGGATGAACAGGCAGCGGAGCCGGGCAGGGACCACTTGGAGACTGGGCGTGATCTTTATAATTCTGATGCTGGCGACCGGCAGTGCGGCACCCATACACGCAGCCTCACTCAGCCTGAACAGGCAGCAGCTGGTTCTTTTCACAGGACAGCATGCCTCTCTGACAGTGAACGGGAAGAAAAAGGGGAAGACGGTCAAATGGCGCAGCAGCGACAGGAAGACAGCCAGGGTAGACCGGACAGGAACCGTCACGGCCGTTAAAAAAGGAAAGGCAGCCATCACAGCCCGGATCGGAAAGAAGAAACTGAGCTGCACGGTCATCGTAAAGAATGACCCGGCACCGAAGGCGGTGGAAAGAGCAAAGGCTGTTGCAGCCGGCTCATTCTCTTATACCGACCGGCCAGGCAGGACGCTGATCTATACCGGCATGCCCCGGCTTGACTACCTGACAGAAGCACTGGTGCGGGAGATGGGAATAGACGGGAGCTGGTCGGATGAGCAGATCCTGAAACGGATCTACACCTATATGTCCAGGCATTTCTATTACCTGAAAGACCGCCACTATATGGATCCCCTGCCCGTTTATTATCACGCGGACCTGCTGGAAGAAAAGATCAATGCCTTTGAAAAGGTTACAAAGCAGGCGGCTTCAGAGGGAAAGATCCGTTTCACCGACAAGTTTGCCGGGGTCATGAGCGTGATCGGCACGGGCGGCAAAGAGGCTGTATCCGGGAAGAACATACGGATCGACGATGTCTCCGCCCATATTGAGAGTCATGAAGGAGTCTGTGACAACCACGCCGATGTATTCAGTGTTGTCTGTGCGCATCTGGGAATCGAATCCGGGATCGCCGGGGGAAGCATCTCCGGAAACGCCCATACCTGGTCCTGGGCAAAACTGAAGGGGAAAAAGTATTATTTTGACATCGGAAGCGCGATCCATGATTTTCGCCGGACCGGGAAAGTCACCATGGGGTATTTCAAAATGAAAAAGAATAAGATGAAGCGTTACCGGTTCAGGACGGAGTACTGACTGCCGTATTTCCGCGAGACCGGGATCATTCATCCGGGGAGGGCATCGTCGCGTTGAGCGGAGATGCCCTTTCCGATTCCGGTGGTGTTATGATCGACATTGCGAAATTTCTGTAATTCGGTATAATCAGGGTACGGCTGATCTGATGCCGTACATTTTTCCGGTTCGCGCTCTGTGCTGCGCAGAGCACCTGCTGGCATTCCGGACCGGATACGGGAGGCTGCTTCAAGGAAATGAATAAGGACATGAATAAAGATCATTCAGTATATACACAGAGCGCGGCTGACGCGCTGAAGGCTGCCGCTGCCGCGGCAAGAAAGTCGGGGCAGGAGAGCATCGGGACAGAGCATATCCTGTTGGGCCTGATGCGGACAAAGGGCTGCACGGCCATGACGATCCTGAAGGAGTTCGGGGCTGAAGAAGAAAAGATGGCGGAGCTGATCGGTGAACTGATCGATTCGAAGGACGCGATGCCCTCCCCGTCGTCTTCGGAATATACGCCCCGGGCCGAGGGGATCCTGAAGAATGCAAGGGAGTGCGCCTCAGAACTCGGGATGAAAAAGACAGGGACAGAGCATATCCTGCTGGCCATCGTACAGGATGTGGAATGTGTGGCTGCCAGACTTCTGTATACCATGCAGGTAGATCTGCCGGGCATG
>JAGCAV010000323.1 GCA_017652545.1 Lachnospiraceae bacterium | reverse complement strand
GTTTCCTTTACAAGTGAAAAAAATATTTGTTCGCCTTTACATTCCCACGCCATTGACGTATAATCCATTCACAACTTAAAAGGGCGCCGGTGCACCCCGCCAAGAGTATCACCGACGCCCTGTCCGAATAGGACGGGAGAATTATACCACAATCCCGTCCTGCGACGCAATCGAAAGGATGGGATTTATTTATGTCAATGGAAGCCAAGCTGATGATGATCCAGGACATCGAGGAGCAGCTGCAGGAGGATCTGACAGTGGCCATGATGCGGAGGGTCAAGGAAACACTGGGGAACATTCTGGAAGGGTACCAGGTCGAGCATCTGAGAGTCGACGAGAACGGCGGGACGGACGACATGCTCGGTGCATTTCTGGCAGCCAAGAAGGTAGAGGGAAGATCTCCGAAGACGCTGAAGCGGTACAAGTTTATCATGGATAAAGTGATCCGCTTTGCAGGAGTGCCGATCGGGAGAATCCAGGTCGGGCACCTCCGGGATTACTTTGGACATGAAAAGGATCGCGGAGTCAGCAGCAGGACGCTGGACGGCGAGAGGAGTGTGATCAGCGGATGCTTCGGGTGGCTTGTGAAGGAAGAGCTGATCCGAAAAAATCCATGCGCGAACATGAGCGTGATCAAATACACCAAGAAGGTGAAGCTCCCGTTCTCGAACACGGACATCGAGATGATGAAGGAAAGCGCGAAGACGGTCCGGGATCGGGCCATCATCTGCTTTTTGCTGTCGACCGGAGCGAGGATCAGCGAGGTGTGCGCGCTTAACCGGGACGACATCAATTTTCAGGATCTTGAATGTAAGGTGCTCGGGAAGGGAAATAAAGAGCGGACGGTATATCTGGACAATGTGGCTTCGATGATGCTGCAGAGGTACCTGAAAAGCAGGACGGACGATTCCCCGGCGCTGTTTGTCGGGAAGAGACGCGAGAGGCTGACCACTGACGGAGTGAGAAGAATGCTGAACGTGATCGAGGCGCGGAGCGGGGTCGAAAATATACATCCGCATCGTTTCCGCAGGACGCTGGCAACCGGGCTGATCAATCACGGGATGGCGATCCAGGAAGTGGCAAACATACTGGGCCATGAGAACATCAACACGACGATGCAGTACGTTTATGTAGAGAAGCAGAATGTCAAAAACAATTACAGACGATACGCCTGAACAGGGGCCGCTCGAATGAGCGGCTTTTTTGATGGGAGGTTAAATTATGGTCTGGATCTACTGGGTGATGGTTGTCGTCGGCACAGCCGGTCTTGTCTGGTATTTTACCGTAACATGGATGGAAAAACGACAGTCGCGCCCTCCCGATCCGGATCCTACTGACAAGGCTGTAATGAACGAAAATCGGTGTGTGTTTTGCCAGAACGTGATCCCGGAAGGAAGAATTGTATGCCCGGATTGTGAGCGAAGGATCATGTCAGAAGCGCATGAGAGGGGGAGATACCGTGATTAAAGCAAAGGATCTGATTAAAAAGGTCGCTCAGGCGTACAATGAAAAATGGGGATACATCTGGGGGAAATCAGGTCAGGTATGGACGAAAGCGGCTCAGGATGCCGCCACCCGCGAGATGACCGTCAAGTATGGCAGTAAATGGATCGGAAAGCGGGTCGCTGACTGCAGCGGCCTCCTCGCATGGGCGTTCAAAGAGCTGGGCGGATACATTTACCACGGATCTAATACCCAGTACGATAAGTACACCTCCAGCAGGGGGACATTGTCCAACGGCCAGCGATCCGACGGAAAGCCGATCCTGCCCGGCACGGCTGTCTTTCTGCGGGAGAGCAACGGCAAGCGCGGCCACGTCGGGCTGTACATCGGAGACGGTCAGGTGATCGAAGCGAAGGGCACCAGGTACGGCGTGGTCATGTCAGATCTCGGTCACTGGGAAGACTGGGGTGAATTGAAAGATGTTGACTATACCGACGTAGACGGGATCCAGCCGGAACCAGCTCCGGAGCCCGTGCCGCTTACAGGGGAAGCTGTGGTGGACGTGCCGAACGATGGGACGGTCAATGTGAGGCTGCGGCCAAGCACGGGATCTAAGCTGATGCGGACACTTCCGGAGGGGGCCACCGTGCAGGTGATCGCAGATGACGGCACGTGGAGCAAAGTGTTGGTAGAAGGATATATCATGAGCCGATTCCTGAAGAAAGGAGGCGCGTGATTATGCCTGCGGTCGAAGGGGTCGTGACACCGGAATATCTGTGGATCACATTGGTCACGATCATAGCACTGGGGGCTGTGCTGCTGCTGGTGCTCAATATTATCAGTAAATGGAAAGAGTTAAAAAAGCCAAAGATGAACGAAGAAGAACTGATCAAATCCGTGAAAAAGCATGACGTCGAGCTGCAGCTGCTGCTGAAGGCTCAGATGCTCATGCTTAAGCACATGGTGGACGGGAACTCGGTGGACAAGCTGAAGGAAATGCAGGACGAGATCAACCGGTACCTGCTGACGCTTTTATGAGGAGGCAACATGATGATTAATTGGAAAGAGTGGGCGAAGGCGGCTGGGATCCGCGCACTGCGTACGTTCGGACAGGCTGCATTGGCGTATGTCGGATCCAGTTCGATCGTTCTGAGCGACGTAAACTGGATCGGAGCGCTGAGCGCAGGCGCGTTGGGCGCGGTCATCTCCGTGCTGATGGCGCTGGCCGGGCTGCCGGAGGTCGAGAAAAAATGTCGAGATGATGATGCCTGTGATTTGTGACGGACATGATGAAGGCCGAGGAGAAATCCCCGGCCTTCTTTTTTTATTGCAAAAACGGAAGATGAAGGATATAATTCAGGAGGCGATCTTAATCATGAAATCGCCACTGGTGAGATGGTAAAGTGTTCGTTTAGGGTCCAGAGGAATCCACTTGTCCGCACTAAACGAACACGCGAGTGCGGGAGGAAGATCGGCAGATTTTTGCCGGTCTTCTTTTTTTATGCTGAAATAGATCTGCATGTGGTCCGCATGGATCTCGACGCGGGTGACAAAGGCATCGAGCAGGCCGGCGCGGGTGAAATCCTGATCCTCATGCCCGGATCGGAATATTTCGAGGTAGCTGATGATATCGTCTTCCGTCAGCTGATCGGTGAGCAGCTGCTCCGTATCCCGGATCTGAGCGGAGAGATCCGCTTCTTCACGTTCAAGACGGAGGAGCTCCTCTTTGGTTGTGTCGGTGATAATTCCAGCGAGGATCGCTTTCATCAGGTTCGATTTCTGAGTTTTTACAAACTGCAGCTGAGCACCGAGGATGTCAAGATCCGTTTCCGGGAGGAGCTTCTGCTGATCCATATATGTCTGGTGAGCCATCCAGCGGATTGAGTCATCAGAGAGGACATCGTCCCAGATGGTCTGGCAGACGGCGGATTCGAGCTGATCCCGGCTGTAACTGCGCTGATCACAGCGGTGAGCACGGTGGCCCTGACAGGTGTAGTAGTAGCAGAGCTTACCGGATTTGGAGGTGCCGCTGGTACCGGTCATGGCGGAGGAACACAGACCGCAGTACAATTTTCCGGTCAGCATGTAGATTCCGTTCGGCGTGCGGCGCGGGCCGCGGGGGCGAGCCTTATTCGGCAGCAGTGCCTGCACCTTGTAAAAGGTATCTTTATCCACGATCTGAGGGATCGCGTCTTCTTTGATATTGTATTTGCTGACATATGTGCCGATATACCGCTGATTGGTCAGCAGAGAATTGAAAGATGATTTTCCCCACGCAGATCCGTGCCGGGTGCGGATGCCGCGGACGTTCAGGTCCCGGTAAATATCCGCGTAAAGATCACCGGCAGCGACCCGGCGGAAGATTTCACGCACGACATCAGCCTCTTCGGGCTGGATTTCATAATGACCGTCAGCGGAGCGACGGAACCCGAAGGGGACGGATCCGGTGGCGAGGCAGTGCTGGGCGTTGTTCTCGTAGCCACGGCGAATCTTCTGGGACAGCTCGGCGGAATAATACTGGGCGAGGCCCTCAAACACGGATTCAACAAGGATGCCGGAGGGGCTGTCTGAGATCGGCTCGGTGGCGGAGATCACACGGACGCCGGCCTGGCGAAGCTCATATTTGTACCGGGCTGAATCGTATTTATCCCGGGAGAAGCGGTCGAGGGCGTAGACCAGGACGAACGAAAAGGATCCACCGTGCGCGTCTTTGATCATCCGAAGGAACTGAGGGCGCTGATCCGTTCGACCGGTCATGGCATGATCAGAGTACACGCGGAGGATCTCATATCCGTTTTGCCGGGCAAACGTGGTGCAAATATTGATTTGCTGTTCGATGGACGCTTCGCGCTGGGCGTTTGATGAGAACCGGGCATAAATGACAGCTGGTATCATTTTCTTCTCCTTAATTCGTTAAGAATGGCAATCAGCAGGCCGATGATAATAACGCCGATAAGATAATAAAGACGCGGAGGGACGAGAAGAGAAATGATAATTTCAGCAAGACCTGGCAAAAAAGGAATCGCAACAATAACCAGGGCGACGATCAGGGCAGTAATGACATATTTTTTCATACAGACTCCTCCGGATTTTTTGTAATGTTCTGCCAGTTTGGGAAACATTCGAGAAAATGATCACATTCGTCACAACATTCAGGGTTGGATTCACACAGATCGGGGGATCCGGGGCTATATTTTTCTTTATCCATATTCATTCTCCATTTGGCGTCTCTGGAATTTGTGAAAAGCCGTTCACTTCTGAGGCAGAAAAAGGATCTAATCTGTGGAAAGAGCGGTAACCGCCTTCAACACGGTAATACAGGATGCCGTCGACGAGACTCATGGTAAAGATGGACCCGGGAGCGGCATTGAGGTAAAAAGTTTTTCCGTCAGGGTCTGCGCTCCAGCTCATAGTGGAGGAAGCAGGCAGGTAATCGCTCTGATCAGTATAGGAGCAGGCCGTGTGATCGCTTTTGAAATCAATCACATAAAGATACCATGAATTAAACTGTGGGCGGCTTTCATAAAGGATGTACCAGACGCCGATGAGATCTTCTTCCGCAGCGAAGGAGGAAGAGGATAGAAAGAGGAGAGCAACGAGCAGAAGAGCAAGGAACTTTTTCATATTCACACCTCCTAATAATAATCGGCCATCAGGCCGGGTGGTTCAAAAGGGTGCTCAGGGCGTCGGATCTGGCCCGGTCATCAGCTGCCCGCCAGGCGCGGATCAGAGCCTTCTCATCATCGGAAAGAGAGAGGATCTCGACTCTTTTGGACACGTCGAAACCGTAAAGCCACGGAATGGTCACGCCGAAGTACATGGCGAGCGCGTTGATGATTGGCTGGCGAGGGCTGTTCTGACCGGTGACCCAGGCACTGATCGTCTGGCGAGCGATGCCGAAATCGGAAGCGATGGAAGATTGAGATTTCCCGCTTTCTTCAATCAGCTCACACAGGCGCTGCTGGAATGTAGAGACTTTCTTTTCAGTCATAAAATCACCTCTTTTCCATTATATGGAAAAAGAAAAGAAAAAGCAACCGCCAAAAGTAAAAAATGTCCATTTAATGGTTGACAATGCAAATTGAACATGCTAAGATAAGCTGTCCATTAAATAGACAATTCAATCAAAAGGAGGTACACAACAATGGAGCAGACCAAAGGGACAGCTCTGCGCGGGAGAGTCATCGAGAAATACGGATCTCTTTCAAACTTCGCGGAGGCGCTGGGGTGGAGCGCTCGAAAGGTCAGTTACATTGTCGGGGAGAAACAATCACCGACAGCAAAGGAAACTGAAGAGATGGCGAAAAGGCTGGACGTGGACAACGCTCAGGATTTTATGCGCATTTTTTATCCTCAGATGTCCATTAGATGGACTGACATCGTGGCTTGAGGAGGTTGTTTTATGAGCAACTTTATCTTCATGCGGAACCTGTGTTTGGCCGTTAAGCGGTTCAAGCAGGAAAATCCGGGCGTGCTGGAGGCACGGACTGAGGAGAGACGGCGGAGGGAGGTGATAGAGGATGGAGGAAAAAACGATCCGGGACCAGCTCGACGAGATCATCGGCGAGATCTGTGATCACTACTGCAAGTATCCGGCAATCGCGGATGGGAAGGCATTCGCGGAGGCTGCGGATCAGGACGAGCTGGCGGAGCTGGCTCAGCAGATCCTGGATGGGTATTGCCAGAAGTGCCCGCTGTGCAAAATCTGACAGAAAGGAGGGAAAAGCATGGAACAGGAGGCGCTGACGATCAACGGGGAGCTGTTTAAAGAGCTTCGGATCAGCATGAACTTCGCGCTGAACATCCTGGTCAACCGGATGATGGAGACGAAGATCGGGGCCGGGACGGTATCCGCGAAGATCGGGATCAAGCTGGACGAGGTCACGAACGAGGACGGCGAGATTGTACGGATACCGAGCTTCTCATACTCGATCGGCATGGGGATGGCCGAAAAGGAATCCTTCAAAGGAAACTTGCGGAGGGACCTGATCATGACCCGGAAGGACGGGAGGCTAATGATCGGGACCAACCAGGTCACGATGGACGAGATCCTGGGGGAAAAGAAATAAGCCGGAGGCGCTGGAACGCCTGCCGGCCGGTGAAAAAAGGATTACTCAGGAATTATATCACGAAAAAGAGCAAAAACGCAAGGTGAAGGAGAGGATACGAAATGACAAGAGCATTTAAGGCCGCGGACGGAAGATGGATCCGGACGGAGGTCACCGGGGAGCAGGCGCTGCGCGCGGCGGGGCGCTGGGCTCTTTATATTATCGCGGAGGTCGGCATGGCGCTGCTGTGCGCATGGGCGATCTTCGGGAGGGCCGGGGTATGAGAAAGCCGTCAAAATACGTGATCACCAAGAAAATCCATGGGGAGCCGGTATTCCTGCGGCTGATTGAGCGGGACGCCGTGATGCGGGATTGCTATACCTGGAACAAGAGCCCGCGGATGGCGCTCACATACAGCGACAAAAAGCGGGCGGAGGAGATCGCCCGGGCGTGCCGGGGTGAGGTTGTGAACGTGCGGGAGGTGACAGAATGAAGCGATATATCATGCGTAAAGGCCGACAATACTTTTCCCGGCTGATGCTGCCGGAGAACGGCGGGAAGGCCGTGCAGAAATACACGCCGTACCGGTACGACGCGGCGGCGGTGGCGGACATGAACATGGCCATCAAATGCGCCAGGCGGCTCGGGTGCGACACGGTGGAGTCATGTGACCCGGCGACGGGGAAAGGAGAGGTCGTATGGTCGTATACCTCAGCGGCAAGATGACCGGAGAGCCGGATCTGGGCCGGGCGCTTTTCAATAAGGCGGCGAAGAAGCTGGAGGCGGAAGGGATTACGGTGATCAATCCGGCCATGCTGCCGGAGGGGCTGACACCGGAGGCGTATCTGCCGATCTGCCTCGAGATGCTTAAGTGGGCCAACGTGATCGTGATGCTGCCTGGATGGACGGAGAGCGCCGGGGCGCGGCTCGAAAGGGCTTTTGCGAAATATCAGGGGATCAAGGTCAGGTATCTGACAAAGGAGGGCCGGGAATGAAGAGGATCAAGGTATACGAGGATCAGTACCTGACCGTGACGGACTGCGTGGACAGCGGGGAGCTGGCAGCCAGGCGGATCGTCATGAAAAACGAATACGGCACCATCGAGAAAGAATACCACAAGGTTTTTATGCCGGGGATGCCGGCGGTGAAGGGAGCTGCGGAAAATGACAATCACGAGGAGTGACAGGCTGGTCCG
>JAGCAV010000322.1 GCA_017652545.1 Lachnospiraceae bacterium | reverse complement strand
GACAAAAAACAGCTTCTTAAGGAGGTACAAATGGTGGGTATGAGCAAAAAGGCAATGGCAGCAGCACTTTCGGCTATGATCGGTCTTACATCCGCGGCGGGACTGCCTGTGACGGCAATGGCAGATGAGAGCGGATACACAACAAAGGAACTTCAGGTGGCGATCTGGGACAACAACCAGCTGGCAGGCCTGCAGAAGATTGCAGATGAATGGTCAGAGAAATCCGGTGTGAAAGTCCAGATCAATGTTATCACCTGGAATGAGTACTGGACCCTGCTGGAAGCAGGCGCGTCAGGTGGAGAACTCCCGGATGTGTTCTGGATGCACATCAATGAAGCACAGAAATATATGGAAGCCGAGATGCTCCTGAACCTGAATGATTACATCGAAGCCGATGACGCCATCGATCTGGCCAACTATTACGAAGGCATCGTGAACATTTACCGGAACAACGATGTACAGTATGCCCTTCCGAAAGATCACGACACGATCGCGCTGCTGTATAATAAGGCAATCTTCGATAAGTATGGCGTAGACTATCCGACGGATGACTGGAACTGGGATGATTACTGTGCGGCAGCTGCGGCCATTTCTGAAGCGGGCAGGGATGATGGCGTGTATGGTACGGCCATGAATACCAATGACGGACAGGATGGATGGTACAACTTCATCTATGACTTTGGCGGCAGGCTGATCTCCGAAGACAACAAGACTTCCGGGATGGATGATGAAAATACGATCAAGGCTATGACTTACCTCGCTGACAACCTGTTTCCATCCATGCCGGCTCAGGATCTGATGGCTGTGACAGACCCGGATGTCATGTTCCTGTCCGGAATAGTAGGTATGATGCTGCAGGGATCCTGGATGGTGAACACCTTCTATACAGCTGAGAATGCGGCAGACTACGCATGGGCAGAGATCCCGTACTATGATGCAAACGGAAACGGCAGCTGCGACGAGGGCGAGAGATGCTCTCTGTATAACGGCCTTGGCTGGGCGGCAGCTCATGATACCGAGGACCCGAAAGCAGCGTATGATCTGATCAGCGCTTTCTGCTGTGAAGAAGGTCAGCTGAAGCAGTCCGAACTGGGCGTGACCATGGCAGCTTACAAAGGTGCTTCTGATGCTTTCGCGAATGCTTTCGAAGGGATGGATATCTCTTCTTTCCTGAAGGTGGAAGAAAACGGTACGCTGATCCAGCATCCGGCATCCCGGTATACAACCGCATGGGAAGGCGGCTTTACAACTGGCCTGATCGCCGGCTGGCAGGATCCCGCTTCCATGGCGGATGTGTGTGTGGAGATGGCAGCCATGATGAATGAGGTCCTTGCCAGCGAATAAAAGAAGAGACCGGAAGCAAACTTAATTACCCGGCCCGCGAAGCGGCCGATGATGAAAACACCGGCCTGCGGGTTCTTACCTGCAGGCCTTTTGGGCAAAGATGAGACGGGAAGATAAAGCCAAACGAAATATCTATTATCATTGTCTGGAATACGACCATGAACAGCTGGGAGATTTATTTCTTGTAGCCTGCGGAATGGAGGATGCCGATCCGGGGACCGTTACCGGGCCTGACGTAAGAGATGGGTTTCATCTGCATGTGGTCAGATCAGGAAAAGGGTATCTGCGCATAGCGGGAGAGGAACGGCTGGTACAGGAAGGCCAGATGTTCATCCTGAAAGATGGTGAGATCGCGCTTTACCGGGCGGATGAGGCTGAACCCTGGAGCTACTGCTGGGTCACCTACAATGGCAGCGATGCCAGAAGGATCACAGAAGAGATCGGTTTCGGAGAAAATGTTTATATACTGGATATTTCCACACCTGCAGAACAGTTTTTTGATACTGTCAGAAGGATGCATCTTCGCCCGGAGATGACCCGTGTCAATGAACTCTACCAGAAAGGAATCATGATAGAGTTCCTGGCTATGGCAATGGAAGCAGGCGGACACGGGGCAGAGGCGGATGAGAAGAGAAAGCACAGACCGGTAGAAGAATATGTCGAGAGGGCTGCCAGTTTCATTCATTACAACTATCGTACCATTGAAGTGAAAGATGTTGTGAATTTCATTGGGTTCTCACGAGGATATCTGACGACTGCGTTCCGAAGAGTGAAGGGAATGCCCATGCAGGAATACCTCCTCAGGGTGCGGATGCAGAAGGCCAAGGAACTGATCAAGGCTACGGATCTGCAAATACAGGAGATCGGGGAACGTGTGGGATATGAGGATCAATTGAATTTTTCAAGGATCTTCAGAAGATATGAGGGCGTGAGCCCGTCTGAATACAGGAGAAGAGTTTATGAACCGGAAGAGAACAGGTGATGTACCCCCCATGGGATGGAATTCCTGGAATACCTTCTATGATCATTATGATGCTGCACTGATCATGCAGATGGCGGATGCCATGGTCGAGCAGGGATACCTGGATTGTGGTTATGAATATCTGATTCTGGATGACTGCTGGCTGGAAAGGGAGCGTGACGATAAAGGGAATCTGGTTCCTTCACATGAAAAGTTCCCGGAAGGCATAAAGACCGTGATCGATTATGTTCATAACAAAGGCCTGAAGTTCGGAATCTATGAATGCTGCGGCGTTCGGACTTGTGCCGGATATCCGGGCAGCTTTGAACATGAGATGGCAGATGCCGCCGTTTTTGCTTCCTGGGGTGTGGACTACCTGAAATACGATAACTGTCACCGGCCTTCCAGCCAGGGATCAGAGCTTTTGTACCGGAGAATGAGTCTCGCTCTTCGTTCTACCGGCAGGGACATCCTGCTGGCAGCCTGCCAGTGGGGTACAGAGTCGGTCGGAACGTGGATTCGTTCGACAGGTGCGCATACATACCGTTCCACGATCGATATCAGAGATCAGTGGGACTCCATCAGCAGTATTGCGAAAGAGAGGCTTGACCATCTGAACGAAGGCGGTCCGGGATGCTACAATGACATGGATATGCTGGTGGTCGGAATGGGCGGAGGTGGTTCCAACCCGGAAACGAGCGCAGAGGGCTGCACAAAGGAAGAGTACCGGACACATTTTGCCCTGTGGGCTATGCTGAATTCTCCACTGATCATTGGCTGCGACCTGAGAAAAGCGGATGAAGATACGAAAGTTCTTCTGCAGAACCGGGATCTGATCGCGATCAACCAGGACAGAGAAGGGCGGACCTGTTATAAACTGACCTGCCCCTGTTCTCCGACATCTTTCACGCTGGTCAGACCCCTTTCCGGTGGAGAGTATGCTGCAGGTATCTTTAATTTTGGAGAAGATCCCTGCATGGCGGGCTTTCCCTTCTGGGATATGGGAATAAGCACTGTCAGCGTGAAAGGCCTTCGTTTCTTTGACTGCTTTACCCACCAGGATGTGGGGATATATAAGGAAAGTTTTTCAACACAGCTTCCCGGCCACGGATGCAGGGTGTACCGTGTTGCTCCGGCTGGGCAGTGATTACTCCCAGAAATCCTTCTTACCTGTCTCCTGGCTGAGGACCTTGCGGAACTCCATCATGGAGGTGTAGTTCGGCAGCGCAAAAATGCTGCGGCCTTCTTCCTTCAGGAGGGGCAGCAGTTCTTTGTAGTCGCGGACGATCTGCTGCAGATCATCTCCTGCGCCGGCTCTTTTCAGCCGCTTGGAAAGCTCATCGGCGCATTCGCCGCACACAAAGAGTTTCTTCAGATGGGGATCCGCGCAGAGTTTTTCATAGTCCGTATCATTGATCCAGGAAATGTCGTGGCCGTCGCCGGTCTGGTTATTCAGGCACAGCACTGCCGTATAG
>JAGCAV010000321.1 GCA_017652545.1 Lachnospiraceae bacterium | reverse complement strand
CGCATCTCCTGCAGCGTCTGACCGGCTGAGACAAAGTCATTGGCCGGCGTGATAAACATCTGCAGGATACCCTGGAACGCTGTCAGAGTTCCCAGGGTCCAGTCACCGTTCATGACAAGCAGCACGCTGCCGCCCAGCACCACGATATCGCACAGATGTCCGATCGCTGTGGGAATCAGTCCAAGGTAACCATCGGCTACGGTATATTTTTGTTTCTGCATATTAACGGTAGCCTGATACCCGGACCATTTTGCGAAATAACCGCCTTCCGCGCCTGCGGCCTTGATGGTCTCGATCATGCTGATCCCGCTTAAGGTCGTGGAGACCAGGTTTCCGCTGTCCCTTTTCTGTACACGGCTGATGTCCATCCGCTTCCGCGAAATAAAGCCAGCCACGCCCACCTTCAGGATGACCGAGAGGATCCCGACAGCCGAAAGGATCGGACTATACTTGATCATAAGGCAGAGGTAGACAATGAGCACCAGTGCCTTGATCAGCAGCGGGGCAAGCGTCTGGACCAGTGTCTTGGTCACATCGGCGTTCTCTGATTTCCGTGTCGTCAGGTCCCCCATCATCCGCCCGTCGAAGAATTGCACCGGCAGATGCAGTACGTGCCACATATAGGATGAACTGCCTGCGATATCCAGTTTCCCGTTCACCCGCAGGGAATAGATAGACTGCATGATGTTCGTCAGGATCTGCAGCAGGAAAACCCCGGCTACAATAAGCGCAAAAGGACGCAGCCATTCATTGCCCGCGGAACCTAACAGGCGGTCAATGAAAAAGCTGGAAAAACCCGGCTTTATGATTTCAAAAAGAAAGGCAAGGGCCGTGAGAAGACCAAGCAGGAAAACCTCTCTCCCGCACCCACGCAGCTTTTCTCTGACAAAAGAGATGACACTCTTCGGCTTTCCTTCCGGAACGAAGTCCGGCCCGGGTTTCATGATCAGACACACACCGCTGTAGCCTGCCTCAAACTCATCCATCGTCAGCGTATATTTCCCCTTCGCAGGATCGCTCAGGTAAGCCCTTTTGCCCCGGAACCCGTTTAACACGATGAAATGATTATAATTCCAGTAAATAATACAGGGAAAGACAGCTTCTTTCCGCAGCCTCTCCAGGCTGTACCTGTAGCCATCCGCCTCAAGATCGTATCGTCTGGCCGCCAGGACAACATTCTTCGCGTTGGCGCCGTCGCGGGAAACACCGCAATCCGCCCTGATCTGCTCCAGCGGTATCCATTTCCCGTAGTATGAAAGGATCATAGTCAGACAGGCCGCGCCGCACTCTGTCGCTTCCATCTGCATGGTCAGCCACGTTTTGGCCACTCCGGTGTGCAGCGGGGACTTATTTTTTCTCCGGGGATTATTTGTTTGATGTTTGTTCATGGCAATCGAGCTGTACTTTCTGCACTACCTGATCAGATACGAAATCGGCCTGAAATCTTCCAGGATGATCTCTGCATCAATCTCTTTCGTTTCCGTATTCAGAGGATAGGATACAAAGACCGGATAAAGCCTGGAACTGTGAAGCCGCACCGGTGATTCTGAAACACTTACGATACTGCCTGTCCACGAAGCTG
>JAGCAV010000320.1 GCA_017652545.1 Lachnospiraceae bacterium | reverse complement strand
TAAGGACGAATACAGACTGGAGCACGACTACCCGACGCCGGTGTGCGGACCGGATGACATCATCATCAGGACGGAGGCCTGCGGCATATGTGCCGGTGACCTGAAATGCAAACATGGTGCGGCGATGTTCTGGGGAGATGACATGCAGCCTTCCTGGGTCAAACCGCCTTTTATTCCCGGACACGAATTTTATGGAACGATCGTTCAGCTGGGTGAGAATGTAGAAGGTTATGAGCTGGGCGAAAGGATCACTGCGGATCAGATCGTTCCCTGCGGGAAATGCCGCTTCTGCAGGGACGGACACTACTGGATGTGCCAGCCTCATGACATGTATGGGTACATGTCCTACACCAACGGCGGTATGGCGGAATATGTGAGATACGGAAAGACTTCCGTGATTTCCAGAGTCCCGAAGGAGATGCCGCTGGAGCAGGCAGTTCTGATTGAGCCTTATGGATGTTCCAAGCACGCTGTCGACAGGGCCGGCATCACGAACGAAGATGTTGTGGTCATTTCAGGGGCGGGGACCCTTGGCCTTGGCATGATCACCTACGCGAGAATGAAAAACCCGAGGAAGCTGATCGCTCTCGACATGCAGGACAATCGTCTGGAACTGGCCCGAAAGTTTGGCGCGGATCTGGTGTTCAATCCGGGCAGGTGCGACATCGACAAAGAGATCAAGGCACTTACCGAAGGATATGGCTGCGATATCTATATTGAGGCAACCGGAAATCCGGCCAGTGTGATCCAGGGCCTTACCATCATCCGGAAACTCGGAACCTTTGTCGAGTTTTCCGTGTTCGGGAAAGAGACGACAGTCGACTGGTCGATCATCGGCGACCGCAAGGAGCTTGATATCAGAGGTTCGCATCTGAGCCCGTACGCATATCCGTTTGTCATTGAAAACATGCTGAACGGCAACCTGAAGACAGAGGGCGTCGTCACAACGGTCCTTTCCCTGGATGACTGGGAGAGGGGCTTTGACCTTGCCACCGGCCGCGAGGGTGACCTGAAGGTCGTTTTCAGATTTGATTAAGATGAAAGCAGCTGACTTTGGACAGATGCGTGATACTTTATGGAAACGGCCGTTACATCTGCCGTTGAGCACAAAAAAGACGCCTCACTTTTGTGAGGCGTCTACATTTTGCGGGACCGGTCATCTGTGATCAGTCATCACCGTTCAGAATGTCTTCGCACCAGTCCAGCATGATCCCGGCGGGTGTCTCATCCGCATCGTCGGCGGTTTTGGCGCTGGCGATATACAGCTTTTCATACTCCTCGCCTTCCACGGTGTAGACCTCGCGGATACAGTTCTCGAAACCCTCCAGCGTGAAGAAGTCAAAGCGGAGTTCGTCATCCGGGAATGCCAGGACGAGATATTCGCCGTCCGGAGCTTCCCAGGCATCCGTCTCACTGTACACGAAGTTTTCGGCAAGGTCTTCAAGGTGATCCTGTGCGTCCACAACGGGCAGGTCCCGACCAGCGAACATCAGGGATCTCACCTCAAAATTGGTGCCTGCCTGATAGGCTGCCTGTGCCAGATACATATCCAGCTCCGTGTTGGTGAACACTTCCGGATCAAGCTCCGCGTTGTTCGCCAGAATCTCGACAGGTACATTTTCCTGCGCCCACCTGTTCAGCTCGGCGAACTGTTCGAGGCCGGCCGCATAGTCCTCCTGCGCTTCCCGGACAAGACGGACATCTGTCGGATGATTAAAGACCAGGCAGAAATCATCGTCTTCCGCGAAAACTTCCATGCCGTCCATGGAACCGCAGCGAAGTTCATTTACCCGGCTTTCCGGAAGCCTTGAAATGCCGAACAGCCAGCCGGCTCCGTCCTCCTCATTTTCTCCCAGAGCCCTGGCAGCTTCCAGGGAGGCTGTCTCATAGACGCTGACCAGCATGTCGCCGTCGTCCATCCTGACTGTTACCTGGTCGGAGAGTTCTGCCGGGATCTCGAAAGCGATCCCGTCTGCCTCGACCTTCGTGTTTTCTGCTGCAAATGTGCCGGCGGCCGCTGTCATTGCGATCGCTGCAGCTGCCGCGGCTGCCATCCATGCTTTTTTCATCATATCTGTTTCCTCCTGTTTTTATATATCTGAAATAGAGTTGTCTGTATTGAAGCATCTGCAGTCTATCATGAATTCTGTCACAGATATGTCACATGGTTGACTTGCATGCCCCGCTGCCGTTACAATTCTGCTATCATCAGTGATCATCAGTCAGGAACGGCTGAGTGCTGCATATTTATGAAATCCCATGGAGGTATATGATGAGAAATCCGAAGATGCAGGAGCAATATCTGGAACTGATCGATCAGGTCAACCGTGACGGAACGTACAAACCGACATGGGAATCCCTGTGCCGCGCCCAAATTCCGGACTGGTTTGACAAAAGACGCCTGGGAATCTTTATTCACTGGGGTGTCTACAGCGTGCCGGCTTACGGGAATGAGTGGTATCCACGTACCATGTATATACAGGGGACAGATGAATTCGATCATCATGTGAAGACCTACGGATCGCACAGCCGGTTCGGATATAAGGATTTTATCCCCCTGTTCAGGGCGGAAAAATTTGATCCTGATGAATGGATCCGGCTTTTTCAGGATGCCGGTGCCGGCTACGTGTTCCCGGTCGCGGAACATCACGACGGGTTCCAGATGTACGCAAGCGAACTGAGCGAATGGAATGCTTCGGATCACGGCCCGGGACGCAATGTACTGGGAGAATTGAAAGAGGCTGCGCAGAGGGCGGACATGGTCTTCTGCGCCTCCACACACAGGGCGGAACACTGGTTCTTTATGGGAAACGGGAAACAGTTTGACAGCGATGTGAAAGAACCCCTGCGGCAGGGAGATTTCTACTGGCCGGCCATGCCTGAACCTGAACTGGAGCAGTGGGACAGTGAACCTTATCCGACACAGGATTATCTGGATGACTGGCTGGCCCGCACAGCGGAGCTGATCGTCAGGTACCGTCCTGCCATGATCTATTTTGACTGGTGGATCCAGCATAAAGCCTTCGAACCGTCCCTTAGAAAACTGGCTGCCTTTTATTACAATATGGGCCTTTCCTGGGGACAGGATGTCATGATCTGCTACAAGCATGACGCAATGGCATTCGGCAGCGGCATCGCGGATGTCGAGCGGGGAGGATTCAGGGAACCGAAACCGTACCGGTGGCAGACGGATACGGCAATCGCAAACAATTCCTGGTGTTATACGCAAAGCCTGGAATACAAATCCGCCAGGGAGATCATTCTGACGCTCATTGATACCGTGAGCAAGAACGGAAACCTTCTTCTGAATGTCGGTCCGAAAGCCGACGGGACAATTCCCGATCAGGACAGGGAGATCTTAAAGCAGATCGGCAGCTGGATGAAAGTGAACAGGGAAGCCATCGATGGCGCGAAGCCCTGGCGCGTTTCCATGGAGGGGACGGGAAATATCGAAGAAGGATCGTTTCAGGAGAAGCAGGTTGAATACACCAGTTCGGATTTCCGGTTTACCTGCGCAGACGGCGCCGTCTATGCGATCTGCCTGAAATGTCCTGAAGACGGCTGCTTCTGCATAAAAAGCTTTGCGGCTACTCCGCCCGGATCAGCCGTCGGGCAGTATGCGGCACCGTTTCACGGTGTGATCCGCGACATTCAGATTCCGGGATACGCCGGCCGGCTGTCGTGGCATGCCGACATGGACGGCCTGCATGTGTCCGCACCGGAGCTGAAGAGCGAATATCCCGTCGTGATCAGGATCAGGTGATCTCTGCGTGTCAGACAGGGTATCAGACATTGAGAATGTCAGATGAAGGAGAAATGACCATGTTCAGAGAAATGATGAGAAAGAAACAGGAACTGACGCAGGAGGAATGCGTCAGCATTCTGAAAAGTGAGCTGCGCGGGGTTTTGTCTGTCCTGGGGGATGACGATTATCCGTATGGAATGCCCATCAATCACTACTACTGCGAGGAGGACGGGAAGCTCTATTTCCATGGCGGGAAAAAGGGCCATAAGATCGATGCCATGAGGCGGCATGAAAAAGCGTCCTTCTGTGTGTATGACGGGGGTTTTCGCAAAGAGGGAGACTGGGCGCTGACCATCAGGTCTGTCATTGTGTTCGGACACATAGAGTTTGTTGAGGATCTGGAGACAACATACAGGATCTCGGCAATGCTGAGCCGGAAATTCACGGATGATGAGGCATATATCCGCGAAGAGATCGACCGGTCAGGGCCGAAGACCCTGCTGTTCGCGCTGGTTCCCGAGCATATCACAGGGAAGACGGTACATGAGGCATAATTACAGCATGTCTCCTAATACCGGTTCATGCTGTATCCGATTCCCACATGCGTCTGTATGAAGGGCTCCTCTCTGGCCATATCGCCCAGTTTCTTCCGGAGTGTGGCCATATGGACCCGCAGGGAAACAATATCCGTTTCCACGCTGCCTCCCCAGATCTCCCTGATGATCATTGAGTAGGTGAGCACCTTGCCGACATTAACTGCCAGCAGCTTTAAGAGGCGGTATTCTGTTGCCGTCAGATGGATCTTCTGTCCGTCGCATGTGACCTGAGCCGCCTCCAGGTCGATCTCGAGTCCGCCGTTGACAAAAACGCTGGAGTAGGTATCCCTGCTCTGCATATAGGAAAGCCGTCTCTGTGTGACACGGATCCGTGCAAGCAGCTCTTCTGTTGAAAAGGGCTTGGTCAGGTAATCGTCAGCGCCTGCGTCGAGCGCGTGAATCTTATCACTGTCATCGCCGCGCGCGCTGATCACGATGATCGGAAGTGTGGACCAGGAGCGGATGCTCCTGATGACGTCTATGCCGTCCATATCCGGAAGGCCCAGGTCCAGCAGAACCAGGTCCGGCTTGTCGGACACGGACATGCGAATGGCTTCCCCGGCGCTCCCGGCCGATACAAAGGAGTATCCGTTCACTTTCAGGGTTGTTGAGATCAGGTTTCTGACAGACTGATCATCTTCCACGATCAGGATATGAAACGGCTTCATGATCCTTTTCCTCCCAAATTTTCAGTCCAAAATAAAATGTCATGCCGCCTTCGGCGTTTCTTCGTACGGAGAGTTCCTCGCCATGGGCATTGACGATCGACTTGCACAGGCTGAGCCCGAGTCCCAGGCTCCGTCCGCTGTCGGCGCTGCTTTTTTTGCCGCTGTAGAACAGCTCGAAAATGTGCGGCATGTCCTCGTCGGAGATACCCGGTCCGTTGTCGGAAACACTGATGATGACCCGGTCACCCTCACGCCGGTCCAGGATCCGGATCCGGGTGCCTTCCGGCGTATGCTTCAGCGCGTTCCCGATCAGGTTTGCCAGCACCTGCAGGATCAGCGATACATCCATCCAGGCCATCAGGCATTCATCGTCCGGCTCCAGGCTGATGATGTGACCGCTCCTGTATCTGCGCATCCTTTCAACAGCCGTCGAGAGGACATCCGCCACGACTTCACCTGTCGGATGGATCTGCACATTGTTTTCGAGTTTTGTGATGGAAAGCAGGTTCTCGACCAGGTCGATCAGCCAGAGCGAATCGTCGTAGATGTCCCTGCAGATATTGACCCTTTCCTCCTCTGAGAACTCGCTTCCATGCTCCATCAGGTTGGCTGCGTTGCCGGAGATGGAGGTCAGGGGCGTGCGCAGATCGTGAGAGACGGACCGGAGCAGTTTGGAACGGAATCGCTCATTTTCCGCCACGATCAGGGCCGCCTCACTTTCTTTTCTGTTTTTCTCCGCTTCGAGGGAGAGCGCGCATTCTCCGATCAGGGACAGCAGGATATTTTCTTCAAACGTATCCAGGTCCCCTTTTCCGGAAGAGACGCCGACCAGGCCATAGATCTCTTTTCCCGTCCTGACAGACAGATACTGACGGCTGGCCTCCGGAAAATGCCTGGTACCCCACCCCGCGTGCTGGTTGTGGGCAAGGGTCCATGCGGCTGCCTGCCTGTCGGCATCGCTTTCCTCTTCGAGCGGCGTATGCTTTTCCGGAATGCACTGTTCGGGGATGAGTCTGTGATCCCTGACCGGGTAGAAGACGATATCCCTGCCCAGGAGCGCTTCCAGCTGATCAGCGGTGATCCGGGCGATCTGCTCGCTGCTGCCGGCTCTTTGCAGCTGCTCCGATGCATTCAGCAGGATCTGTGCCTGGTAGGCCTTCTGGCTTGACTGCATGGAGCTCTGCTTCATCTTGGAGGAAATATCGCCCGTGATGATGGCCGCGATGATCGATACCAGATAGGTGACCAGATAATTCGGATCATAGACCAGGAAGGAAAACCGCGGTTCGATAAACAGAAAGTTGAACAGCAGGATATACAGAACGGCAGCTGCGATTCCGTAGACCCGACGGGCTGTCAGCGCAGCGGTGATCAGCACGGCCAGGATATAGACCGTGATGATATTGCTGTTGCTGAACGTGGAGCGGTCAAACAGATAGGAAAGGGCGGTGGCCAGCCCCATCACGGTAACAAGGATCAATACATCTCTGAGGTACAGGCCTTTTGTATTGCCGGATTCCAGACCGGAGGGTTTCAGGCCGGCGATGGAGTCCGGGATGATATGAATGTCTACCTCAGGAAGGTTATGTACCAGCCTGTATACAGGCAGATGACGCAGATACGGTCCCTGTGACGGTCCGCTGTAGCCAATGAACAGATCCGTTACGGCATTGTCCCTGGCGTAGTCCATGATGGTGCCCAGTACATCCCTGCCGTTTACGATCTGCCCGCTGGCACCGAGGCTTTCCGCCAGCTCAAGGTTCCTGATGGCGGCAGCCCGCTCTTCCCCGGTCTTTCCGTCATCGACGTACAGCGCCGTGAGAGACCGGCGGCTTCCCTGGGCGAACCTGGTCGCGCTCCGAATGACCCTCTGATTGCTCGGCGAAGCCGAGATACAGACCAGAACACTAATGATCTCACCCGTCGTTTCCTGCTGCATGAACCGCTCCTTCTCTTTTCTTTTCCGGCGAAGAACCGTTCTCTTTCTTTGCACTGCGTTTGCCAAGGTCAGTTTTTGTTATAACATGCGGCCCGCCGTGGGTGCAATATTCGATTAAGGCATACAGCTTTTTGATCATGAACAGGACCAGGACGGCACAGCCGGCGATACTGAGAAACAGCAGGATGTCTTCAAGATACAACAACATCGTTTTTTCCTCCTTTACAGGGTGTTTGCTTATTCCGCCTGTTATCTGTGCAGCCGGAAAAGTGACTGGAGCTGCTCATCTCTTCCCAGAACGAGCATGGTTTCTTCCTTTCGGAGAACGGTATCGTGGGAAGGGCTCATATTCATATTTCCGTTGCGGATCCCGAGAATATTGATCCCATAATGCCTGCGCACATCGATCTCATCGATCCGCTTGTTGTCCCACTGGACAGGTACATTTACTTCATAGATGCTGTACCCGTCGGAAACTTCGATATAATTTTCTATACGGTTCGAGCTGTAGCGGATGGCGGTCCAGCTGGCCAGCTGCCGTTCCGGGAAAACGACCGCATCCGCCCCGTTGCGAAGCAGGAACTTCTCCTGCGTCCCGCTGGTTGCCCTGGAGACGACCTTGACTGCGCCCAGTTCTTTCAGCAGGGACGTAATTTCGAGGGATTCCAGAAACGCGTCGCCGATACAGACAATGCAAAGATCATAGTTCCTGATTCCCAGTGATTCCAGAAAATCCCTGTCAGCCGCGTTCCCGATCCGGGCGCTTGTCACATAGTCCATGACCTTGTCGGTCCTTTTTTTCTTTTTGTCGACCACCATCACGTCATGACCGAGCTCATACAGCTTTCTTGCAGTATACTGACCAAACTTTCCCATGCCGATCAGCAGAATATTTTTCATTTTGGTTCCTCCTTTTACCCGATCATCACATGTTCTTCCGGAAGCCTCCCTATTTCAGGCCGTCCGGAGCCCAGCGCGGCATAGACAAGCGTCAGTCCGCCGACCCGTCCGAAATACATAAAGAAGATCAGGATGACTTTTGAAGCAGCGCACAGTCCGGGCGTGATACCTGTGGACAGCCCGACTGTTCCCAGCGCTGAAGCGCATTCAAACATACAGTCGATCACGGGCAGTTTTTCAAGCGTGCAGATCAGGCAGCTTCCTGTCAGGAAAAAAGCGAGATAGAGCATGAACAGCGTATAGGCATTCAGAACATCATTTGAAGCAACTGCTCTTCCGAAGATCCCGACTTCTTTTTTCTGCCGTGCACGGGTGAGCGCCGACAGAACCAGGACAGCCGCCGTAGTCGTCTTGAAGCCGCCGGCGGTGGAAGCGGGGCTGCCGCCGATCAGCATCAGAATGATCATGATCAGCCTGCCGCTTTCATGCATGCTGCCGATTTCAGCCGTGTTGAAACCCGCGGTCCTGGTCGTGACAGACTGGAACAGGGACGTCAGGATCCTGGTCCTCAGCCCGCCCTCGGTATATTCAAAAAAGAAAAACAAAACTGCAGGCAGGAGGATCAGCACCGCCGATACCGTTATGATCAGTCTGGTCTGCATCAGGAGGCGTTTCCAGCGGAACCGCTTATCGGCCAGATCTCTCCAGGTGAAGAATCCGAGTCCTCCGATCACGATCAGCAGCATGATCACGATGTTCAGGGCCGTGTCAGACCGGTATGCCGTCAGGGACGCGAAGGTCCCCTTTTTGTCAAGAATGTCAAATCCGGCATTGCAGAATGCGGAGACGGAATGGAACACGGCATCGGCGATCCCTTCCGCAAATCCGAATTTCCGGATGAACACCGGCGCAAGCAGTATGGCGCCGACGCACTCCGCCGCGAATGTAAACAGAAAAAGAAAACGGGTGAAGCGGATGATGCCGCCGATCTTCGGCGCATTCACCACATTCTGCATCAGGTCCCTCTGCCGCAGTCCGATGCGTCTTCCGGTGAATGTGGAGATGGTGATGATGACCGTGATCACGCCCAGTCCGCCGATCTGGATCAGGAACAGAATGACCGTTTTGCCGAAGGCCGACCAGTAAGTCCCGGTATTGCGCACCACCAGCCCCGTCACGCAGACCGCTGAACCGGATGTAAACAGTGCATCCAGCCAGGGACAGTGTCCCTGTCCGGCTGTCGCTGCGGGCAGGCTCAGAAGGAGACTGCCCAGCAGAATAACAGCCAGAAAACTTACCGTAATCAGCTGGAAGGGAGTCACTTTTCTCAAACCGGACTTCAGTTCTGACATACAGATCACCGCACTGCTGCACACAGACATACGCTGTCAAAGAAAACCAACCTTTTCTGTAAGTTATTTATACCGCGCGGAGGATAAAGACAGGATTAAGATTTACGCGTCGGTCTAAAGATTGTATTAAGACCGGACAGGTTTCGGGTTCACATTCTGTATCTTTCTCTTATATAATGGTTATAATGTTGCCAGGGCCAAAAGGTCATGAGCCGGTCATGCCTGCATGAAGAGGGGCATGACCTTTGGGTCAAAAACAGGTGCTTTGGAAATGACCGGAGGAACGCGATGAAAAGACTGATGTTACACGGTAAATGGACCCTGGAAATACCGGACAGCTCATTCGGAGCAGTGCCGGCCCAGGTACCGGGTTCTGTCTTAACCGATCTGCTGCGCTCCGGCCTGCTGCCGGATCCCTTCTACAGGGACAATGAAGACCGGGCGCTTGCGCTGATGGAAAATGATTTTGTGTACAGCCGTGCTTTTCAGGTGAATGAAGAGCTGTTAAGGTCGGATTCCGTTATTTTACGGGCGGAAGGACTGGACACGCTGGCTGATCTTTTCGTGAACGGTATCCTGATCGGCTCCGCCGACAATATGCACCGCACCTGGGAATATGATGTCAGGGATGTTCTGCGTCCGGGCGAAAACAGGATCATGGTCCGATTCTCATCCCCCACACGGTTTATCCGCGAAGCGTATCAGGCAGACCGGGCGGACGGGACCGGAGACGCGATGGAAGGGTTTCCCCATCTGCGCAAGGCGCACTGCATGTTCGGATGGGACTGGGGGCCGCGGCTTCCGGACGCGGGCATCTGGCGGGATCTTTCTGTCATCGGTGCCGGAAAAGCGCGGATCCGGGATGTGCTGATCCGGCAGGATCATCGGGACGGAAAGGTGACGCTCCGTGTGGAGACGCACCTGCTCCGGTACGGGGACGGCGCGGTTTCAACGGACGTTGTCGTTACTTCACCCGGAGGGAGATCATACAGGGCGGCCGGCGAAAACGGTGAGATCGTGATAGAAGAGCCGCAGCTGTGGTGGCCGGCCGGATACGGGGATCAGCCGCTGTACGATGTCTGCGTCAGGATCTTCACAGGGAACGGGCATGATGCGGCGGACATCTGGAGAAGGCGCATCGGTCTGCGGACCCTGACAGTCCGGCGTGAAAAAGATCAGTGGGGCGAGAGCTTCTGCCATTGTGTCAACGGTGTGCCGGTGTTTGCCATGGGAGCCGATTATATTCCGGAGGACAATCTTCTGCCGCGGCGCAGCCCGGAACGCACCCGGCGTCTGCTGGAGGATGCGGCAGCCGCCCATTTCAACTGCATACGCGTATGGGGCGGGGGATATTATCCGGACGATTACTTCTATGACATCTGTGATGAGCTTGGGCTTCTGGTCTGGCAGGACTTCATGTTTGCCTGTGCCGTCTATCACCTGACAGAACCCTTTGAGAAAAACATCCGCGCCGAGATCGCGGACAACGTACGCCGGCTTCGCCATCATGCCTCGCTGGCGCTGTGGTGCGGCAACAACGAGATGGAGCAGTTTGTCGCCGAAGGCAACTGGGTCAACAGCCGGCAGGAGGTCACGGACTACCTCAGGATGTATGAGGAGGTGATTCCTGAGGTGCTCAGGGAAGAAGATCCGGTGACATTCTACTGGCCGTCCAGCCCTTCGAGCGGCGGAGGGTTTGATGATCCCCAAAGTCCTGACAGGGGTGACGTGCATGACTGGGATGTCTGGCATGGCCTGAAACCATTTACGGATTACCGGAACTATCTTTTCCGCTATGTTTCCGAGTTCGGCTTCCAGTCTTTCCCCTGCATGGCGACGATCGAGGCTTTCACGCTGCCCGCTGACCGCAACCCGTTTTCCCGTGTCATGGAAAAGCATCAGCGGAACGCCTCGGCCAACGGGAAGATCGTGGAATACCTTTCTTCCATGTATCTGTATCCGGGCAGTTTTGACCTGTTTGTCTATGCTTCGCAGCTCCTCCAGGCCCAGGCTATCCAGTACGGGGTGGAGCACTGGCGTCGTCACCGCGGCCGCTGCATGGGGGCGGTGGTCTGGCAGCTGAATGACTGCTGGCCGGTGGTCAGCTGGTCGAGCATCGACTGGTTCGGCCGCTGGAAGGCCCTTCACTATTTTGAAAAACGGTTCTTTGCGCCGGTGATGATCTCCTGTGAGGAGGAAGGACTGCTGTCCGGAGACGGGAACATCAATGCCGAACATACACCGGGCAGGATGTCTGCCCGCCTGAGTGTGGCCAACGAGACGATGGACGAATTTCGCGGCATGGCGCGCTGGTCGCTGCGCCGGCCGGATGCCTCCGTCATTTGTGAGGGAAGTCTTGAGGTGTGCGTACCGCCACTGGCTTCTGTCTGGCTGGGCGGCGCGCAGGATTTCTCCGGCTGCGGGTTTTATGACTGTTATTATGCCTATGAACTGGAAGACGCACAGGGGAAGGTCATCAGCGGCGGCAGCGTGCTGTTCTGCCCGCCAAAACATTTTATGTTTGAGGATCCCCGCCTGGAAGCGCGGATCGAAGGCAATGAAGTCATTGTGACTGCCGGGGCATATGCCCGCGGCGTGGAGATCCTCTGCGGCGCGGATACTGTGCTGGAGGATAATTATTTTGACATGAATGCCGGCGAGCGCAGGGTCAGGATCCTGCGGGGTGAGCCGGAGGGGTGCACAGCACGGAGTATTTTTGATATACACTAAGTCGATGCTGTTCTGAGCGGGGAGCTGGGAATGACTGAATGAATGACAGGTAAGACCTGTCGGGAAGAGAGGTGTTGATTTATGGTTACAGAAAAAATGTACGATAAGCTGGCGGAACTGGTGGTGAAGAAGGGCGTGAATGTCCAGAAGGACCAGCCGGTCATTATCAAAGCATCCGTGCGGGATGCCGCTTTCGTAAGGAAGGTCGTGAAATGTGCCTATGAGGCAGGCGCGCGGTATGTGAGCGTCCAGTGGCATGACATCGATCTGACCAGAATGGCTTATCAGTATGAGACGGACGAAGTGCTTTCAGAGGTCCCGCAGTGGCAGTATGACAGGATGAAGTACCAGAACGACGGCGGCGCCTGTTACATCAGCATAACCTCAGATCAGCCCGGAGCCATGGCTGATGTCGACAGCTCGAAGCTGAACATTGCCAATCAGGCTTATTATACCAAGATGGCGGATCTGATGCCTTATACCATGAACAACGTGGGGCAGTGGACTGTGATCGGGCTGCCCTCTGTCCCGTGGGCAAAGGCGGTTTTTCCTGACCTGCCCGGGGAGGAAGCCTTTGAAAGACTCGGAGATGCCATTTTTTCGGTGACCAGGGTCACGGAAGACAACGATCCGATCGCCGAATGGGAGCGGCACGACAGGGAACTGCTTGAACATGCAGGCAGGCTGAACGAATTCCGCTTTGAGAAGCTGCATTTTACCAGCGAGCTGGGAACGGATCTCTATGTCGGACTGGTGAAGGACCATATCTGGGCCGGCGGAGGCTGTACGACACCGAAAGGGGTTTTCTTTGACCCGAACATGCCGACGGAGGAGTGCTTCTGCATGCCGCTGAAAACCGGGACGAATGGCATCGTTTACGCGTCAAAGCCCCTTGACTACAACGGCAGGCTCATTGAGAATTTCTGGCTGCGCTTTGAGGACGGCAGGGTCGTGGACTTTGATGCCGAAAGAGGGAAGGAAGAACTGTCGCAGCTTGTCGGTTTCGACGAGGGGGCTTCCTATCTCGGCGAGGTGGCGCTTGTGCCCTACGATTCGCCGGTATCCCGTTCGGGCATTCTGTTCCTTCATACGCTTTACGATGAAAACGCGGCCTGTCATCTGGCGCTGGGCCGGCCGTATCCGGAGAACCTGGAGGGCGGTGTTGAGATGAGCAGGGAAGAACTCGCCGCGCACGGAGCCAACGATTCCATACTGCACGAGGACTTTATGATCGGTACCAGGGACATGAGCATAGACGGGATCCGGGAAGACGGAACAGTCGTCCCGGTATTCAGGCACGGGAATTTTGTTTTCTGAGCATGTGGCCTTTGGCTGGTGTGTGACACTTGTGTGACAGGCGGTCTGAGATATTGCGTTCATCAAAAAAACATCCCGGTCAGGGAACATACGAAAGGATAAACAGAAAAATGAAAAAGAATACAGGAAAGATGAAAAAACTGATGTCGATGCTTGTGCTGGGCGGCTGCGTGATGGCACTGTGCGCGGGCACCGTAAAGGCTGAGAAAGCAGACCTGGCAGCGGCGGAGGCTTCACCGGAATGGGTTGAGAACCTTCCGGAGGCAGAGGAAGCGCAGCAGCTGTTTGTCATTGCCGGAGTCGGTCAGACGACCGCTTATATCACCATGCACGAAAAGGATGAGGACGGTACCTGGAAGCAGATCATGACAACGCCGGGCTTTATCGGAAAGTACGGTCTGGGCAAGGAAAAAGAAGGTGACGGAAAAACACCGGTGGGAACCTTCCGCTTCAACCGTGCCTTCGGCATCGCGGAAGATCCCGGCTGCGCGATCCCCTACCAGCAGTGCACTGACAGTGATTACTGGTCCGGAGACGCAAGAGAAGGATACAGCTACAACGAGATGGTCAGCATTGAAGACCTGCCCGACCTGAATCTGGAGGACAGCGAACACATCGTTGACTATACAAGCGAGTACCAGTACTGCCTGAACATCAGCTACAATGAGGAGGGCACGCCCGGCCTCGGCTCCGCGATCTTCCTTCACTGCTTCGGGGCAAGGAAGCCTTACACCGGCGGATGCGTGGCGCTTCCGCAGGACCAGATGGTCAAAGTCATGCAGAATGTCCGTGAGGACTGCGTGGTGGTCATCGGATCGCTCCAGGACCTGATTCCGGAACTGTGGAATGAATGGGGACTTGGATAATACATGGTAAAAAAGGCAGGGCGCAGCACCTGCCTTTTTGTGTATAATATATGAGGGAACTGCTCATTTCCTTACCCACAAAACGCTTCGCGAGTAAAGAAAAGAATTGGAGACGGAAACATGATGAATAAGCTGGCTGTTGTTTTTCCGGGTATCGGATATACAGTTGATAAACCTTTGCTGCACTGCAGCAGAAGACTCGCATCCTCGCTGGGATATGAGGTCAGACTGCTGCCATATACCGGATTTCCGAAGAAAGTGATCGGTGACAGGAACCGGATGGAGGAGAGCTATCAGATCGCGCTGGAACAGTCCGTCCGGATGCTGTCTGATACGGATCTTACGCAGTATGAGGACATCCTGCTGATCGGGAAGAGCATCGGGACGATCGTGGCTGCCCGGCTGGCTTCGGAAAGCCCGGCGCGTGACAGGATCGGACTTGTTCTGTACACGCCCCTGCAGGATACATTCCTGTTCCCGTTCAGGGACGCCATCGCGTTTACCGGGTCCTCGGACCCCTGGACCCGCGCTCAGACGCCGATCCCGCAGCTGTGCGCAGAAAGGGACATTCCCTGCCTTGTCATTCCGCAGGCCAATCACTCCCTGGAGAGCGATGATGTCCTGCAGGACGTAAAAAACCTGGGGATCATCATGGAAAAGACAAGGGAGTATATGCTTGGCCGCCTGCGCAAATAAGGTCAGTTATTTTGATTCCTGATATTCATTTTTCAATTGGAATATGATAAAATATAATCGCATAACTGTTTCCCGGACAGAGATGCGATTCAGGCAACTGAAGTGGAGGTATGCATATAAACTTATCAACTGTTTTGCTTTAAGAAAGGAGTCGGCCTATGAAAGAAAACACCAACGAGAAGAAAGACAAAAGACTGATGATCGACAGGCGGGATTTCCTGAAAGGCGTCGGAGCCATGGGGATCGGTCTTGGCATGATGCCCGTGCTGTCCCTGTTCGGCCTTGAATCAAAGGCAGAAGAAGTCGCGACGGAAGCGGAGAAGGCAGCTGACGAGGCGGCTGCGAAATCGCAGTTCGACTACAACCTGACCGCGAATGAGGAAGTGCTCGGGAGCGATGCCCTGATGCAGGCAGTCCTGAACGAGTCCGAGATCACCAGCGACCTGACCCTCAGCGACGGCACCGTCATCCCGGCGGTTTACGTACGCATGCGCAACCGCATCAACAGGATCGGCCGGGGCATCGGTTCCATCCCGAATGCGAACAGCTGGCAGATGATCATGTACCTGTGGAGTGAAGAGGATGCCGAGAACTACATGAAGATGCCGCTTCACAAGACCTTCACGGTTGCCAACTACGCGGAAGCCACCGGCTTTGACGAGGCGAAGTGCGAGGAGATCCTTGAGGACCAGGCACATCGCAACCTGATCTGGCGTATGCGCCGCGGCGGCCTGACCTTCTATTCCGTGATGCCGTACATCAACGGTTTCTGGGAGTTCGGTGAGCTGCAGAGGTATTACTCGGGTGAGGAAGGCGCCATTGCCGAGTTTGACACCCAGGGTATCACCGGTGTGGATCCGGGCGGAGAGACCGGCTTTGATACCACGTTCCCGCTGTTCCGTACCTATCCCATCAGCGCTGACGTGTGCAAGGACGGCAAGCTTGAGCCCTGGCAGGACTGGAGAGCCCTGATCATGCGGAACAAGACCATTACGGTTTCTCCGTGCCAGTGCCGTATCATGTGGGAAGCTCTGGGAGTTCCCTATCCGGAAGAGCATCCGCAGCGCACATGCCTGTCCCTGGGTGAGATGGCCGAGTACTTCATCGAGAACGGCATCGGCGAGCAGATCACACCGGAGGAAGCGGTTGAGATCGTGGAGGACATCATCAGCAAGGGCATGGTCGTCGAGTCCATCTGCGCGAAGAATGCCGACATCATCTGCTGCTGCCACTGCGAGAGCTGCGGCAACCTGATGGGCTGGAGAGGCGTGAACGGCGAAGGCGCGGCTGCGCAGTTCTTCAGTGCCTACACGCTTGAGTATGACACCGAGAAGTGCATCAAGTGCGGCGCCTGTGTGGACAGATGTCCCATGAATTCCATTACCATGGACGGCGAGGACGGCTACTGCGTGATGGACAAGGCCTGCGTCCGCTGCGGACAGTGCGTGGAGATCTGCCCGGTAGATGCCCGTATCCTGACTCCGACCCCGGGTTATCCGGAGCTTCCGGAGGACTATCTGGACTGCAACATCTACTTCGCGAAGGATCGTATGCGCCGCGGCCAGCTGGTAGACTTTACTGATTCAACGCTCGAGGTATAACTCCGTATGCATGAAATGGCGCTGGTTCGCAACGTGGTCAGTATCGTGACGGATGAGGCGGAAGCTGCGGGTGCTGCCAGAGTGACAAAAGTCCATATCGTCCTTGGCGAGGGACGGGATGTGGTGGAGGACTATTTTGAAAGCCTGTTTCAGTTCCTGGCGCGGGGGACCGCTGCCGAGAACGCGCAGATCGTTCTCCATAAGAAGCCATATATGGTCAGATGTCATTCCTGTGGCAGTGAATTCCACCTGATTCCGATTGACAGGCGTACATGGACCTGCCCGGACTGCGGCGTTTACAAGGACTATGAATTAGTCAGCGGGATGGAGTTTTATATCAGTAAGATCGAGGCATCCAGGAATGCCTGAAGATGAATCGGTAAAATCTGAAGGGATCGGACAATTCGGCAGCAAGGGGATTGTCCGGTCCCATTCAATAGCTGCTTTTCTCCCAGGAAGCGGCATGGAAAGAGCGGGATACATATGGATGAAACAAAAGTCATTGAAGTAAAGCGGGATATTCTGGCGGGCAATGACCGCGCGGCAGACCGGTTCCGCATGCAGAGAAAAGAGGAGGGCACCTTCCTCCTGGATATCATGGGTTCTCCGGGTGCCGGAAAAACAACCTTCCTGCTGGCACTGATGAAATGCCTCGCGAAAAATCCTGCGATCAGGATGGGTGTGATCGAAGCGGATCTGGAATCTGATGTGGATGCGCTGAAGATCAAGGCGGCGGGCATTCCCTCTGTCGAACTGAATACAAAAGGTGTGTGCCATGTCGAGATGGGCATGATGAAAAGAGCGTTCGAAGCCTTCGGCGATCAGAAATTCGATTATCTGTTTCTGGAAAACATTGGCAATCTGGTATGTCCGGCGGACTTCGACACGGGCTGCCACAGCAGGATCATGCTGCTCTCCGTACCGGAGGGGTGGGACAAAGTCTGCAAGTATCCGCCCATGTTTGCCGTGGTCGACGCGCTGATCGTGACAAAGTGCGATTACCTTCCGCTGAATGAAGATTTTGCTATGGAAGCGCTGAAGGAACATGCCCGGATCCTGAATCCGGATCTGGACATTTTTGTCACCTCGGCCAGGACCGGTGAAGGGATGGATGAAGTCGCCGCCTGGCTGTCCGAAAAAAGAATACAATTGCTTAAAGGCTGATCAGATATATAACAGATATATGATGTGATGAGAGGGGTGAAACGACATGTGTGCGAATGGTGTCAATACGGAGCAGTTCATGCAGATGCTGGACATGGTGGATGACCATGTGGCACTTGAATACCGCTGGTCCCACCGGCTGGCGCATACGGCAGAGGATGGCGGATATGAAAAGACATCCCGGAAGCTTCACAAGGCGCAGGCAATGCTTGCTGATGTGAGGGCTCTGCTGGATGAAGCAAAGGAAAGCTTTGAGGGAGAGGCTCTGGCAGCTTCTTCAGGCAGTTCCACGGTGAAACTGATGTGATGAGAACAGACAGCCCCGGCCTGTGCGCCAGGGCTGTTGCTGTCTGAACAGGCAGGAACAGGTGATAAAATGGGATCTGCATTTTTACGAAAAAAGATGTCTGAAGAGCAGAAGATCAGCAGGCTGAACGAGATCATCGGGGACGCTTCACGAATCGTCTTTCTGGGCGGAGCCGGGGTATCGACGGAGAGCGGTATTCCGGACTTTCGGAGCAGGGACGGCCTTTACCGGAAAGCGGATAAACGGTTCTCAAAATACCGGCCGGAGTACCTGCTCAGCGATGTCTGCCTGCATCGGGATACGGAGCTGTTTTTCGAGTACTTCCGGAAAAACCTGGATATAAGGAAGGTTCTTCCGAACGCGGCTCATACCAGGCTGGCGCAGATGGAACAGCAGGGAAAGCTGGAAGGTGTGATCACCCAGAACATTGACGGCCTTCACCAGAAAGCCGGGAGCCGGAATGTACAGGAGATCCATGGCAGCGCGCTGAGGAGTTACTGCGTATCGTGCCGGAGAAAATACGGGCCTGATTTCATTTTCGACAGCCCGGACCCGGTTCCGAAATGCCCGGAGTGCGGGCGGATGGTCCGGCCGGACGTGACCCTGTACGGAGAGATCCTGCCTGAGCCTGCGTTTGACAACGCCCTGGGACTGATCCGGGAAGCGGACTGCCTGATCATTGGAGGCACCTCTCTGGAAGTGGGCTCTGCTGCCGGTCTTGCGCACCAGTTCCATGGAAAATATCTGGTGATCATCAACAAGGGCAGGACAAAGATGGAGGGAAAAGCGGACCTTGTCTTTCATGACAGCATCGGAAAGGTACTGAATCAGATAAAGGTGTGATATAATATGATACCAGGGTCAAAAGGTCATGAGCCGATCATGCCCTCAACGTCACACAGGAGGTGCCGGAAAAGATGAAAATCGTAAACCTGATCGAAAACACAGAAGGCATGTCCGGCTGCGCCGCCGCGCACGGCCTTTCCTTCTATATTGAAACCCGGAAGCACATTCTTCTTCTGGATCTCGGTCCGTCGGAAGAAACCGTTCAGAATGCGGAAAAACTCGGCATAGACCTTACGAAGGCCGAGATGGTCATCTTAAGTCACGGACATTATGATCATTCGGACGGCATACCGGCTTTTGCGCGGCTTAATCCGAAAGCGTCCATTTACATCCAGGCATCCGCGGACAGCGGGTACTATGATGAGAAGATCGGCGAGGACGGCGAAAAGACATACAAATATATCGGGATCGAAAGGAATATTGCGGATCTTGAGCAGATCATCCGCGTTGACGGAGATTATGATATCGATGAAGAACTGCATCTGTTCACGGTCGGAAAAAGAGATCTGAAGCTGCCTGCGTCAAACATGTCCCTGCGCATGGTCACAAAGGACGGAGCATATGTGCAGGATGAGTTCGTGCATGAACAGAGTCTTGTGATCACGGAAGACGGCCGCAGCATTCTGCTCGCCGGCTGTGCGCACAACGGGATCCTGAATATCCTCAGGGAATACCGGCGGAAATACGGATGCGAACCCGATGTGGTGATCGGAGGCTTCCATCTGCTGAAAAACACGGATTACACGCAGGAGGAACGGGAGGAGATCATGGGGATCGCGGCTGAACTGAAGACGTACCGCACGCGGTTCTATACCTGTCACTGTACGAGCATTCCCGGTTATGAGCTTCTGAAGGCAGCCATGGGAGACCAGCTGTCATACGTCCATTCGGGGGATGAAGTGAAGCTGTAAGAGCAGGGTGCCGTGCGGGAAGCGCAGCTTCAGGCTGCAGGAGATTCATCGGAATACAGCTGATACCTGATATCGCAAGCCGGGCAGATGTCTGAATAAGGCGTCTGCTATTTTTACAGAATCAAAACAAACAGTATAAAACAGTTGACAAAAGATATAGACTGTTATATACTGTTTACATCATAAGATACAGCCCTCATCTGGAGGGAGAGATGGGATGCATCCCCATCGTGTGAGGTAGGCAGATATGCGTTTGATCATTAATACATCATCTATGGTACCGATCTATGAACAGATCGTGGAAAGCATACGAAGGATGATCGCTTCCGGAGAACTGGCTGGCGGTGAAGCGCTCCCGTCTGTGAGGACTGTGGCAAATGACCTGAAGATCAGCGCACTGACGGTCAAGAAGGCGTATGACCACCTGGAGGAGGAGGGACTGACACGGACCATTCACGGAAAGGGGACTTTTGTGTCCGAGGTAAGTCCCGAACTGGTGGCTGAAAAGCAGCGGCAGGAAGTGGAACAGGACATGGAAAAGGTCGTCATGAAGGCGAAGGTGTATGCCATATCGCCGGAGGAGCTTCGCCAGATCCTGGAACTGTACCTGTCGGAGATATGATCATGCGGTCGGATGAATGTACTGACCTGCGGGGGAGGTAAACGAAAATGTTGAAGATAGAAGGCCTGAAAAAGAATTATCCGGGATTTTCCCTGGATGTGACCATGCAGGTCAGGCCGGGCATGATCACAGGGCTGATCGGGGAGAACGGGGCCGGGAAGAGTACGATCTTTAAAGCGGTGACCGGCCTGATCCGTCCTGACGGCGGCAGGATCACGCTGCTCGGGAAAGACTTGGCCGGGATGACCGGGAATGACAGAAGAAAGATCGGGACCGTGTTTTCGGAGTCGGGATTTTCCGGTTATCTGACGGTCAGGGATGTGCGCCGGATCCTGAAAGACATGTTTCCCGATTTTGATGAAAGCGGTTTTGTCAGAAAATGCGGGGCATTCAGGCTTGATGAGGCAAAGAAGATCAGGGATCTTTCAACGGGACTGAAGGCAAGGCTGAAAGTACTTACCGCCCTGAGCCATCATGCGGACCTGCTCCTGCTGGATGAACCGACAGCCGGACTGGATGTGCTGGCCAGGGATGAACTGTACACCATGATCCGGGAATACATGGCTGAGGATGAAAAGCGCGCGGTGCTGATCAGTTCCCATATCTCCACCGATCTGGAACGGCTCTGCGATGATTTTTACATGATCGATGAAGGGAAGATCCTTCTTCACGAGGAATCGGACCGGCTTATGTCCGATTACGCAGTCCTGAAGGTCAGCGAGGAAGACTACGGCAATCTGGATAAGGCATATCTGATCAGAAAGCAGAAAGAGCCGTTCGGGTACAGTGTCCTGACGGATCAGGCCCGCTTCTACACGGAGAATTACCCTGGGATCACGATCGAAAAAGCGGGGCTGGACGAACTGATCATGATGATGATACGGGGGGAGAAACTATGAAAGGATTACTGGTAAAAGATGCGCTGCTGATCAAAAATCAGTACAGGACGCTGCCGCTGCTTCTGGCATGCGGACTTATCATGTCGTTCTCAATGGAAGCTTTCACGGCGATGATCTATGTCGCGATCGTCGGAACAATGATGTCGCTCGGAACGATCGCCTACGATGAGTTTGACCACGGATACATTTATCTGCTTTCTCTTCCGGTGGACAGAAAGACCTATGTGAGGGAAAAATACCTGTTTTCCCTCGCGGTCGGCGGGATCTGCATCTTCATGGGGCTGGCCATGGACACGGTGGTTACCCTTGTCAAAAACGCCCTTCCGCTGGGCAGTGCAGGTGAGATCGCGGGTGCGCTGTGCGGAACAGCGGCTGTTATGCTGATCATGCTGAGCGTGACGATTCCCGCAAGGCTCAAATTCGGGAGTGAAAAGAGCAGCATCGTTCTGTTCGCCTTCGCCGGACTCATTGTCGCTCTCTTTGCGGCATTCAGATACGGAAAGTTCTTTCCCGCGTCCTGGGGGGAGAAGTTCATGAAACTTTCGCAGACGGGTCATACAGGGGTCCTGACTGCGGCAGCCCTTGCGGCGGCGGTCCTCGTCCTGATCCTTTCCGAGCAGCTGTCCGAGAGGATCATGGCAAAGAAGGAATTCTGAGGAAATGAAGCCGTTCATAAAGAATTTCTGAACGAACAGCGGCGCTTCCTAAGAACATCTTAATTCGGTCCCGGGGATATTGACGGGCAGGACAGATTGTGATAAATATTTATCAATCAATACAAGGGAGTAGCGAAACGGCTGACCGGCGTGAACGAAGATCACATGAAGATCCGGACGTACGGGGCAGGCGGGCTTGAGACCGTCATCACGATGCGAAACGCATCCGTATCAAGTTAGAACGCGAGACTTTTACTGAGAGCAACAGCTTCCGGTAAAGGTCTCTTTTCTTTGCCGGGAGGAAAAACAGGTGGAAGGCATGTATGCAAGAAGGAGGTAGTAAGATGCTGAACAATGTTTTTTCGAATGTGAACGGCGCAGCCCCCCTGATCATTGTCTTTGCCGGGATCCTGCTCCTGGTCCTGATCATCGCGACGGGTTATGTCAAGGCGCCGCCTGACAAGGCGTATATTATTTCGGGTCTTCGCAGGAGACCAAGGATCCTGATCGGACAGGCCGGCATTAAGGTTCCGTTCCTGGAAAGGGTGGACGTTCTGTACCTCGGCCAGATGACCGTGGACATCAAGACAGAGCAGTCCGTGCCCACCAATGACTTCATCAATGTGAACGTGGATGCGGTCGCAAAGGTGAGGATCGGCGCCACGCCGGAGGCCATCCAGCTGGCAGCGATGAACTTCCTGAACAAGGATCCGGACAGCATTACGCTGGACCTTCAGGATTCCCTGCAGGGCAACATGCGTGAGATCATCGGCACCCTGGCGCTCAAGACCATCAACACGGACCGGGACAGCTTCTCGGACCAGGTGATGGAGAAGGCGTCCAAGGATATGCAGAAACTGGGCATTGAGATCCTTTCCTGCAACATCCAGAACGTGACCGATGAGAAGGGCCTGATCAGCGATCTTGGTATGGACAATACCTCCAGGATCAAGAAGGACGCGGCCATCGCGAAAGCACAGGCTGAGCGTGACGTGGCCATCGCCCAGGCGGAGGCCGACAGGGCGGCAAATGATGCGCGCGTGGCGGCACAGACCGATATTGCGCAGAAGAACAATGCCCTGGCGATCCGCGAGGCGGAGCTGAAGACCCAGTCTGACACGGCGAAGGCCATGGCGGACGCCGCCTATGAGATCCAGCAGCAGGAACAGCAGAAGACCATTCAGGCCGCGACTGTGAATGCGCAGATCGCGAAGGCGGAGAGGGCAGCTGAACTTCGCCAGAAGGAAGTGACCGTCAAGGAGCAGGAACTGATCGCGCAGGTCGAAAAACAGGCGGATGCCGATAAGTACCGCCTGGAAAAACAGGCCGAGGCGGATCTGATCCAGCGCCAGAAAAAGGCGGAAGCTGCAAAGTATGAGGAAGAAAAACAGGCTGAAGCCAGAAAGGCACAGGCGGAAGCTTCCAAGTACGCAGCAGAGCAGGAAGCCGCCGGCATTAAAGCGAAATACGATGCGGAAGCCGCGGGCATTGCCGCAAGAGGCAGGGCCGAGGCTGAGAGCATCAAGGCGAAAGGACTGGCAGAGGCGGAAGCCATGGAAAAGAAAGCCGAGGCGTACCGCAAATACAACGGAGCGGCCATGGCTGAGATGATGATCAGGATCATGCCGCAGATGGCGGCGGAGATCGCGAAACCGCTGTCCCAGATCGACAAGATCAATATCTACGGGACCGGTGACGGCGCAGGCGGCGCTGCCCAGATCTCGGCAAATATGCCCATCGTCATGAAACAGGTGTTTGATACCATGTCAGAGGCGACCGGCGTGGATTTCACCGAGATCATGAGGGCCGGCACCTACGACGCAAAGGTCAACCGCAAGATCGAACTGAGCGGCACCCAGACGGTCACCGGAGAGGCTACCTGAGCTGTTCGGCGATCTCATGGAGCCGGGCGTAGATCCCCCCCTGGCGGATCAGCTCCTCGTGAGTGCCCGATTCTTCTATTCCGTTTTCTGTCAGGACATAGATTCTGTCAGAGCCCTGGATCGTGGAGAGACGGTGCGCAACGGTGATGCTGGTCCGCCCGCTGGCAAGCTCCTGAAGGGCGAGCGCCACTTCATATTCACTCTCGTTGTCGAGAGAGGAAGTGGCTTCGTCAAGAATAATGATGGAGGGATTTTTCAGGAAGACACGCGCGATGCTGATCCGCTGCTTCTGCCCTCCGGAGAGCTTGATGCCCCGCTCGCCGATATAGGTATCATATCCGTCCGGGAGTTCACACACAAAGGTGTGGGCTCCCGCTTTTTTTGCGGCTTCGATCACTTCCTCCCGGGAGGCTTCCGGCCTGCCGTAGAGGATGTTGTCATAGACGGAACCGGAGAACAGGTAGACATCCTGCTGCACGATCCCGATGTTTTTGCGGAGGCTGTCGAGGGTATAATCTCTTACATCCACACCGTCGATGGTCAGAGAGCCGGCGCTCACATCGTAGAATCGGGGGATCAGGTTGCAAAGGGTGGTCTTGCCTCCGCCGGAGGGACCGACCAGCGCGACACGCTCCCCGCTTCTGACGGAAAGGTTCAGATGGCGGAGCACCTTCTTATGTTCATCCTCATATTCGAAGCTGACATCATGAAACACGATATCACCGCGCGGATGATCCATTTCCACGGCTCCGTCCTTACTGAAGATCTCCACATCCGCGTCCATGATCTCCAGAAAGCGCTCAATTCCCGTCATGCCCCGCTGGAACTGCTCCGTAAACTCCACGACCCTGCGGATGGTGGCGATCAGCATATTCACATACAGCACATAGATCACCAGGTCAGGCGGCATGATCCTGCCCCGGAGAAGGAAAAGCCCGCCTCCGATCAGAATGGTCAGATACATGAGACCTTCGAAGATCAGTGTAGCCGCCTTAAAGAGGCCCATGTAAAAATAGGTATCCTTTTTGATGCCGAGAAAACGGGCGTTGTCACGGCCGAACTTCTCGATCTCCATCTGTTCGCCGGCGAAAGCCTTGACGACGCGCTGGCCCAGAAGGGAGTCCTCCACCCGGGCATTCAGCTCCCCGATCTGGACGCGCTGACGCCTGAAGGCGCTGCGCTGCAGGCGGTTGAGGCGGACGCAGACGACCAGCATGACAGGTACGATCGCGAAGATCATGACCGTGAGCGGGATGTTGATCCGTGCCAGGATGACAAAGGAGACCACCAGCTTGACAAAACCGATGAAGAATTCTTCCGGGCAGTGGTGGGCAAACTCCGTCACGTCGAACAGATCGCTGGTGATGCGGCCCATGATCTGCCCGACTTTGGTATTACTGTAGTACTTGTCGGACAGCTTCTGCAGATGCTCATAGGCAGCTGCGCGCATGTCCGTTTCGATCCGGGCCCCCATGACATGGCCATGATCCGCCATATAGAAATTCGCGAGGGTGTCGATGACGCGCAGCGCCAGATAGAGCAGGGCAAATTTCAGAATATAGGATACGGACAGGGCCGCAAAGTTGTACATGCCTGTATTGGTGATCTGGCGGATGATCACGGGAAGAACCAGCTCACACAGCGTTGTAAGGGCTGCACAGCCCAGGTCCAGGACCAGCGCCGAAAGATAGGGCTTATAATAAGGAAAGAACCGCCGGATGAGTTCGGAGGTGGTGTAGGCGGATGATATTGTCTGGCTCGTTTTGCCGTGTGCCGGAACAGAGATGACTTTCAAATCGGGTACCTCTCGTCTGTGATCGTTGTAATGGCTGGAAACATTATATAGGGAAACCCTGTGAATGGCAAAACAGAATTGGAATTCGGAAAAAGGATGGAAAACCAGGCGGCAGGGACTTTCCGCACTGCCCGGAAAAGCCGGTTTAATTAGGATATTTGTATTTTTTTCGTCACAGAATATTAACATTTGTCGTGTTTACAAATTCTGAAAAGGGACTATACTAAACAGTGAATCAGTGCGCTGTTATATGGGAGTACTATGCGCATTTCATCAAAGGGGATCATATCCGGAGTCAGATGAGGGGAAACTGCCCGGAACCGGACAGGTATGACAGACCGGATATAAAGACAGAAAGTATGACATAGCACCCAGGGGAGGACATGTAATGACTAAGTTCCACTCTAAAAGATTTCTGGCCTTGTTTCTGGCAGCATCTGTGCTGATGAGCCAGGGAGGCTTTACATCATTTGCGTATGAAGGCGTGGAATCGGCGCCTGCCGTTGAAACCATGGCAGAACCCGAGACGCCCGCACCGGAAACAGAACCGCCTGCGCCGGAGACGGAACCGCCCGCACCGGAAACGGAACCGCCCGCGCCCGAGCCGGAGCCGGAACCGCCCGCACCGGAAACGGAACCGCCCATGCCGGAGACAGAACCGCCCGCGCCCGAACCCGAGCCGGAACCTGAGCCGGAAACGCCCGCGCCCACGGAGGCATATACGGAGCCCGCTACCCAGGCAGCGGAAATTCCGACGGAAGGCGCATCTTCCGAACAGGCGTCAGAGCAGGCAACCCAGGCAGCGGAAACGCCGACTGAAGGTGCTACGGAAGCCAAAACCGAGGCAAAGACGGAGGAGCAGACCGAAGCTCAGACAGAGGAACAGACAGAAAAGAAGGATACCACCGTTTTTACCGGAGAGATCTCCGGCGGTACCATTACGGTCACCCTTTCGGAAAATGACGCGCTCACAGCGAAGGCAAAGCTTCGCGTAAAGGAGATCAGTGGCGGGTCTTATAAAGATGCCGCGAACCGGATCAAACAGGAGACGGACAAAGGCCATCGCCGGATGTCCGGTGCCGGTATGTACCGGATCAGGCTGAAGGACCAGGGAGAAGAGGTCACACCGTCGGATCCCGTGAAGATCGAGATCAGTTACAGTTCGCATCTGTCACTGGGCCTGGTGCCGTATCACCTGGAAGAAACTGCGTTCTATGCCGACTTTGCCAGAACAGGCGGACAGGTCGCGCTGGACGCCGACCTGAATGTCGTCTCCGTGAGCTATCAGGGCGCGTGGGCGAAGGACCTTGCCGTGGTCGGAATCTGCGATCACATCAATGACGGGGCGCCGGTTACCTCAGGCGAGATCAGGGCTCATGTCAATAATCTTCCGAATGATTTCGCGGTCGCGGCCAGGGGAACTGCCGGCGCCGGAAATGTTCCCGCGCAGGTCGTGTCTGTGGCGGCGCTGAATGCCGGCACCCAGAAGCGGAGCGACGGTACGCTGCCGGGCGACGATCAGGAAGAGAAGGAAGAAAACGAGGAGACCGCGCAGGAAGCTGACGGGGAGAACAGCGAAGCAGCCGGAGAGCAGGACGGTGAAAAGAAAGCCGCTTCCGAAGGACCGGCCCTTCCGTCTGCCGGAGCTGTTGCCGCCGGTCTGGATGATCTGACTGCCTACTCCGTGCAGCTGGCCAACGCGACCAGCAGCGGGGATGTCCTGGTGGTCAATGTATACGCGAATGCGGATGGCAGTATTGACTGGACACCGCTCACAGAAGCGCTCAATGGCGACTCTGTTGACGTGACCGGCCGTATGGTGCTGATCAATATCGCAGCTTTCTCGGCGGGCCAGGGTCTGTCTGTCCCGGTCTGGGGTCTGAAGGATGCCGCAACAGCTGATCCGGCCTATTCCGGAGAAGATGCTGTTCTGAGAAAAGCAGGACGCGTGATCTACAATTTCGTTGCCCAGGGAGAGGAGCTCTCACCGTCTCCGTTCGGCGGCAGCGTGAGCCTGCAGGGCGTCGCGACAGGCATGTACCTGGCGCCGGCAGCAACGCTGGATATCAGCGCCGGCCTGCGCGGAAGCGCCTATGCCGGAACTGCCGTCCTGACAGACGGAACACCGATCGCGAAGAACCTGATCGGCGACGATCCGCTCCAGGTCCGTGCGGCGCAGGCTGCGGCACAGGCAGCTGCTGAGACGGAAGAGGAGACGGAGGAGACGACCGAACAGGCAACGGAAGAAATGACGGAAGCTGTCACCGAGGCAGAGACCGAGGCCGATTCGGAAAGGCCGGATACCCTGCTGGTCGGAATCGGCAGCGAGGAAGAGTCCGAGAGCGAGGAAGCCAGGATCCTTGAGGAAGGTGAAGGCCCTGCCCTGGTGTTCACCGTGATGGAAGGCGAAAACCCGGTCGCGAAGGCGGAAGGGTTTAAGGTGACGGTCACCTATACGGACAAAGACGGAAATGAAAAATCGTTTGATGCCGCTGCCGCCACCGACGAGGAAGGGAAGATGACTGTTTCCCTGACCGGTGAAGGCCGCATCGCGTCGATGGACGATCTGAAGTGGGAGAAACCGGAAGGGATCACGGAGCAGACAACGCTCACGGTTAAGGGTGCACTTCCGGCACAGTATCGGTTCGCGCCTGATGAAACGGGAGAAGCCACCTTTACGATCGTCAGGGAGATCCCCGCCGATGTACCGCTGGAAGATCCGGATAACCCGCCTTATGAATACAAGGTCAGTCCGGAAAATGAACAGATCGATGTGGCCTCCAAAAAGAAGGTAACGATCCCTGTTGAAGCCGTCGGTTCAGACGCGCCGACGATCCTGCTGGCAAACGCGGTTTACAGCGTGAAGGCCGGCAGCAAGGCGCTTGACCCGCTGACGACCATGGGTGTCGCGACGCTGGATCAGGTTTCGTTCTATCTGGAAGATCTGTCTGATGACGCAGCTGTCAGCACCTTC
>JAGCAV010000319.1 GCA_017652545.1 Lachnospiraceae bacterium | reverse complement strand
TGTCCGGCGGTCTGTTCTCAGCTATCATGCTGAACATTCCCGGTACGCCGAATGCGGCAGCGACAGCTCTGGATGGTTATCCGCTGGCTAAGAAGGGCAAGGGCGGCAAGGCGCTGTTCGGCGGCGTGCTGGCCAGCTGCCTGGGTACGCTGATCTCCTGTGTGATCATGATGATCGCGACTCCCTTCCTCTCCAGCATCGCTCTTAAGTTCGGCAAATGGGAAATGTTCCTGCTGGCACTGTTCGGCATCACCATCTGCGGCAACCTGTCCGTGGACTGCTCGCCGCTCAAGGGCTGGCTGGCCGGCTTCATGGGTTTCTTCGTCGCTCTGATCGGCGTGGAATCCATGTATAACAGCGGCCGTTTCGTGTTTATCCCGCAGCTTCGCAGCGGTGTGGAACTGATCCCGGCTCTGATCGGTCTGTTCGGTATCGCTGAGGTATTGACGGTCCTGCAGGACCGAACGCCCTTCCAGGTTAACTCAGACATGGGCAGTATATTGCCAAACAAGGATGAGCTGAAGCAGCTGTTAAAGCCGCTGATCCGCTCCTCCCTGATCGGTGCCGGTATCGGTGCGATCCCGGGTGCCGGTGAAGATATCGCGGCGTGGCTGTCCTACTCGACCGGTAAGTCCCGCAGCAAAAACAAGGCTGAATTCGGAAAAGGCAGCTTTGAAGGCCTTGCCTGCTCAGAGACAGCCAACAATGCCTGCATTCCCGGCGCCATGATCCCGATGCTGACCCTGGCCATCCCGGGTTCCACCCAGGCCGCCATGTTCCTGGCAGCCCTGAACCTGCATGGCATCCAGCCCGGTCCCATGCTGACGGTCAAGAGCCCCAGCTTCATGTACACGGTAGGCCTGACCCTGGCAGTCGCTGCCATCGTCATGGTCATCCTGGCACTGATCCTGACTAAGCCCATGGTCATGATCCTTCAGATCAACCGCAAGATCCTGATGCCGATCATCGTCTCCCTGACGGTTGTCGGCGCATACGCTTCCCGCACCAACCTGTTTGACGTGAAGCTGATGCTGGTATTCGGTGTGATCGGTTTCATCTTAAGAAAGCTGAACTTCCCGCTGGCACCGCTTACGCTGGGCCTGATCCTGGGCGGCACGGCGGATATCAACTTCCGCCAGTCACTGACCATGAGCGGCAACGTGCTGACCCGTATGGTCGGAGACATCCTGCTCATCGTGGTTCTGTATTCACTGATCTCCGGCGCCATCAAGACTGTGAAGGGCGTGAGAGAGGACCTGCAGGGGCCGAAAGCGGAGGAGTAAAAAGCAGGACAGGATCAGACAATGCTGTAAAAGAAATATGATTTAAGAGGTATTAGGTATTATGAACGTTAAGGATAAAAGTATTCTGATCACCGGAGCCGGCGGCGGACTCGGTTCTGTCATGGCTCATCTGCTGGCTGATAACGGCGCACAGGTCTTTATTCTGGACCTGGATGCTGAAAAAGGCCAGGCAACTGCCGATGACATCTGCGCAAAAGGACAGAGGGCATGGTTCTTCAAGATGGATGTGACCAGCGAGGCAGACTGGAAAGCGGTCGTGGATTTTGCCGTGGAAAAGACAGGCAAGGTCGATGTGGTCGTCAACAACGCAGGCATCAACATCCGTAAACCGGTGGAAGAGATGACCATCGACGAATGGTGCACCATGATGAAGGTCAACACGGGTTCCGTGTTCCTCGGCTGC
>JAGCAV010000318.1 GCA_017652545.1 Lachnospiraceae bacterium | reverse complement strand
CCATAATGCTTTCACGCCTCCTCCGGCGGATCGCTCCTGCGCTTTCTCCGCCCGGTCATATCGCGAGGATGTCTGTTTCTTTCCCATCCGCAGCGCCAGGACCACAACGCAGATCAGCAGCAGGCACAAAGGCAGATAGGCACCGCCCTTTGTGCGGGCCAGGTACAGGACAAGAAAAGCGCTGAGCACCACTGCTGCCGCTTCTTTAAATCCCCACCCGAAACGCGCCGCTCTTCGCTCCCGCCTGTTCCCGCGGCCGGCTTCACCCGGTTCACCGGAGTAATACCGGCAGAGTCTGAGGCAGCAGGCGATGAACAGCAGGATCATACCGTTTGTCACGGCATCGTAGGAAGCAGAGTTGCCCTGCTGTATGGCAATGGGCAGAAGCATCAGCATCGCGGCCGCGTTCTTCCCGTACGGCAGCATGGCAATCGAGATCCATACCAGGATAACAAACGCGATCAGGTTGCAGAGCCGCCCCAGCGTGAGCGTCGCCAGCGCTGACAGGCCCACAAGCCTTCCCAGGCTGATTCCCAGCGCACAGGGCAGATAATTGATCGAAGGTACCATAATGCCGGCGTCGAAGTAGACGACCGGGACCAGTTCCTTCATGTCTTCCCCCGGCCTGTCCATAAAGTGGTCCATCATCTGCCGGTAGTGATTGCTCTCCAGCGTGTTGGCCATCATGTCAGCCTGCAGCACATCACAGGTTCGCATGTAGATGGTGCCGGGAATACCAGTCTCGCCCGTTCGCAGAATCCTGTCCGCGTATTTATAGGCGTTATCCATATGGATATTCTCATCGGGAACCGTATACACCGGGAGGACCAGCGTGAACACCACCCCGAGCAGCAGCGCCAGCGGAACGTACGCCTTCGAGAGCTGCCAGCCCATCATGATCAGCAGCAGCCAGCTGATGATTGCAAAAAGCAGAAGCAGCAGGCAGACAGCCAGATAATACATCTTCAGGGGCTGCCCGTCTGAATAGGTGATCTCACTGATCACATTGGTCCTGCTGCCGGGATCTTTGTTGACGGAGGATACCAGGCCCTGCCTTTTGTTCGCGGTAAGGGAGACCTGTGAAGCTGTGTCTGCCATGCCGCCGTCTGTTTCCAGCCGCAGGACCAGCGTCAGCGTGCGGTCCTCTGTCCGCGTCCCTTCCGGAACCTTCAGCTGCAGGGTGCCTGCGCCCAAAGAACCGGTTTCAAATGTCTGTTCCGCCAGGTTTTTCTGACTGCCATCCTGCCCTGAGGTTCCTTCGCCATCCTGAAGCATCGCCCGCAGGATACCTCTGCCTCCCCCTGTGTCTGACACGCGGAAGCTGATGGTCTCCACGTCCGGCAGGGTACAGATAAAGGTTTCCGCAAATTCGGGGGCGTCTTTGGAGAGTGTCACCTCAAACTCCTCCGCCTTCTTGTGAAGGGACGACAGCGTCAGTGTCATCGGACCGGAGATCAGGTCTTTCACTTCCGTCCTGTAAGTCAAAAAAAACACAGCCAGAAGCACAAGCATGAGAATGATCATGCCTGCGAGCTTTCTGCCTGTTCTTCTCTCTTCTGTTCTTACTGTTCCCTGTCTCACTTCTGCTGCATCTGCTCCTGTGCCGGCCGTTTTCTCACCCACTGGAACAGCAGAATGGAAAACATCATCTTCATCATATACCACGCGGAATTCCACAGGTTCAGATAACTTGTCCCTGCCACCCGCTCATACATCTCCACCTGCACCTCCCGGATCTGTACACCGCAGTTCAGAAGAAACGCCAGCGTGTCCGGCTCCGGACTGTAGTGCATGTCATAGCCGAACTGTTTGATCATCTTCTTGTTGAAGAGCCGCATGCCGGAAGTGACATCCCCGATATGCTTTCCTGTGGTGATCCGGATCGCGGCGGTGATCAGGATACTGCCGATCATCCTGGCTGTTACAGGCTTTCTCTTTGTCTTGAACCGGGAGCCGATCACGATATCGCACCCTGTCCGGCTCATCTCATCAACCATATCCTCGATATACCGGGGCTCATGCTGTCCGTCGCCGTCCAGCTGCACCACATAATCGTACCCGTAATAATTCGCGTAGCGCATGCCGCTTTTGATCGCGCCGGACAGTCCTGTATTGACAGGCAGGTCCATCATGTTGTAACCGCGCCGGGCACAGATTTTCCGGGTGTCATCCGATGACCCGTCATTGATGATCACATAATCATACTGAGGATAGTTATCCGCCAGGTTATCAACGACCCGCTCTATGTTCTGAGCCTCATTGTAGGCCGGGATTATGATAAGTATTTTATCCATTGCACTGTTTATCATTGCCATTCAATACCCGTTCAGAGTGAATTTATCGAGATTATAACACAGATCCGGGAGGATTAACAGTCTGCGTTCCTCTTACCGGACCATCCTCCGGCCCGGTGTCTGCAGGGTAAACTTAAAATTCTCTAAACAATCTAAACCTTCCGGGGTATGGATTGCTTATTTCCCTTTTTTCCCTTATACTGGAAATACTTCCCGGCGGCCGCGCAGATGGAGGACCCGCTTATGAGTATTGACCGACAGCTCGAGACAGCATTGCGCATTGCCACTTTGAAACACGCAGGTCAGTTTGACAAGCAGGGCGTTCCCTACATTGAGCACCCGACAAGAGTCGCGGAATCACTTCATGATCCGGGACTGAAGATCGTTGCGCTCCTGCATGACACCATTGAAGATACCGACTGCACCAGGGATGAACTCCTCAGGAACGGCATCGACACGGTTTTCGTGGATATGGTCTGTGCACTGACTCACAGCAAGGATGAGCCTTATCTGGACTATATCCGGAGGCTCAAAAAGACAAAACCCGAGGTGATACCGGTCAAGCTGGCCGATATCAGGGACAACTTAAGACCCGGCTGCCCTGCAGGCCTCCGTGAGCGATATCTGAAGGCGCTGCAGGTTCTGGAAGGGTAAAACGGACAAAAGAAGGACCATCGGCAATCCACAGCCGGTGGTCCTTGATTTTTTGTTGAATCGCGCGCACCGCGCACAGATATTACTCCTGAACGTAGGGCATCAGGGAAATATGACGCGCTCTCTTGACAGCGACCGTCAGTGCTCTCTGGTGTTTGGAGCAGTTGCCGGTGATGCGTCTGGGAAGGATCTTGCCGCGCTCAGAGACAAACCTCTTCAGCTTTGCGGTGTCCTTGTAATCGATCTCGCCCATATCTTTTCCACAGAATACGCAGACTTTCTTTCTTCTGCGTCCGCCTCTCCTTTTCATCGGAGAATCGCTTCTTTCTCTACTGTAAGCCATTGTGAATTCCTCCTAGTCTTTTAATCCCAGGGCAATTCCTCATTGATCCCCTCGGGAATATTCATGAAGCCATCGCCCGCAGAGGCCTCATTGGGTAACGGGGCTGAAGGTCTGGGCTGGGCAGATGGGGCGGCATTGATACCGACGCTTCCATTCCGCTCCGCGACAGCCTTGCTCTCTGCAAATTCCTGATCTTCTACGACAACATCGGTCGTGTATACCTTCTGGCCATCTCTGTTTGTGTAGCTTCCTGTCTGAATCCTTCCGGTAACAAGGATCTTTGTTCCCTGACGCAGATATTTCTCGGCAAATTCCGCGCTCTTTCCGAACGCGACGCAGCCGATGAAATCAGCGGTCTGCCCGCTCTCATCGTTTCTTCTGGTGAACCTGCGGTCCACAGCCAGCGTATATCTGGCAATGGCAGTCCCATTCTCTCCGGTTGAATACCGGACGTCCGGGTCACGGGTCAGTCGGCCCATTAAGATGACTCTATTCATAAAGATCTCCTCTTCTATTTATGCATCCAGTCTAACGCATAAATATCTGATGACATTGTCCATGATACGAATTCTGGATTCGATCTCAGCAGGAACAGTTCCATCAGCCTCGAAATGAACGAAATAGTAATGGCCTTCGTGCATCTTCTGGATCTCATAAGCAAGCTTTCTCTTGCCCCAGTCGTCCACGTCAGAAATCACGCCGCCAAAACGGGTGACAAGAGCCTTCACCTGTTCGAGCACAGCCGCTCTCTCTTCATCTTCGAGCTTAGCGTTGACAACAACAGCTAATTCATACTTATTCATGCTACGTGCACCTCCTTATGGTCTTTTGGCTTCCCTGTGGATTATATAAGAGGATGCTTCATCTTATAGGGAAGCAAGGGATGATCGGCAACAGCCAGGGCCGTGACCAAAGCTGCAGCCAAAGTTTACGGCGGAAAGGGCATACCTCTCCCGCCGTCATGAAATATATCACGGAAATCTAATCTATCATATCCGTCTGACAGATGCAAGTATTTTTTCCGCGAAACTACGAGCCACGCACAGACGAATGTGCAAAGCCCCGCGCAAGCTTGCTTGCGAAAGGGGATTTGCACATTTGTCTGTATGCGGCGACAGCCGCGACCGAGCGAGCTCTGCTCGCGAGGT
>JAGCAV010000317.1 GCA_017652545.1 Lachnospiraceae bacterium | reverse complement strand
TGCATGAAATAACCGTTCAGGAGGATATCCGGTAAAGGGGGGTGCTGAACTACCAGCATTTTCAGATGTTCGGATGGCTGTGCATCGTGCTCACGGCAGTATCGGGCATGCTGTCACTGGGCGCAAAGTTTGACGAAGGCCTGGCAAAAGGAACCTCCGGATTGCTGGCCGTTCTGGCAAAAGTGACAGAAATGTCCCTTCCTTTCCTGCTGATCGCAAACTTCTCGCGGATCCTGAACAACAGCGAAGGATATAAAAAGCAGCTGCTGCGGAACAGCCTGGCCGCAGCCGCGCTCTATGGATTTTCCTGGCTCTTTTTCTCGCGCTATGTGGTGGGTCTGGCCAGCCAGGTCGTAAAGCAGCCGGAACAGCTCCAGCCCCTGATGAATGATTTCTTTGCGGAACACAACCGTGAGGGTTTCGTTGCGTTCAACCTGTTTATCGATCTGCTTCTCTGTACACTGACGATGTACTTCCTGAACGCGCATCCAAAGCGGGTCTTTACCGGCAGAAAGGTGATCGTTCTGCGGCTGTTTGCCCTGCTGCCCATTGCTTATGAAGCGGCGTCGATCTGGCTCAAGATCCAAAGTGCGCTGGGTAATATCGTCCTGCCCTTCTGGTCTTTCCCGCTGCTGACCGTCAAGCCCCCGATGACCTTCCTGCTCTTCCTCTTCCTTTCTCTCCATATGAGCGGGCGGGAGCTGCGCTTCCGGAAAAACGGCCGCACCCATGAGGATTATCTGGAGTATCTCAAAACGAACCGGAACGCATTCCATTTTTCCGTCTGTCTTGCGGTCGCCATGGTGGCCGCCACGTTCCTGGATTTCATCCTGGCGGGGCTGGTATCAAGGATCATCGCAGGCACAGCCGGAATCCCGGTGGAGAATTCGGAACAATTTGTAAGCTGCCTGCTGGCGGCGAAAGCGGCTGGCTTCGGCCAGTCCTGGCCCCTGCTCTTTGCCGCTCCGGTCGTACTGCTGTATTCCTACAATAAAGTTCCCAAGCAGCCGCTGATCAGCATATTGATCCCGCTGGCTGCCATCGTGATCATCATCCTGCTGGTCTTTGAAGCCGTATACCAGGGAATCAGCTATTTTGTAACAGAGGATCGAAAGATCGATATTGATATGATCAGAACCATTCTGCCCCAGATCACGCAGATGCTGAGCCTGTAGCCGGATCGGGCGGAGAAAACGGAGGACCTGTATGAAAAAAGAAAAGAAACCTGCCGGCCGCATCGAAAGGCATCCGATGATCCTGACCGTTCCGGAAATGATCTTCACTTTCCTGAGTATTCCTTTCTGCATCATGAGCGCTTATGGATTGGCATCAGGTTCCAGTGATGAATTCGTAAAAGTCCTGCAGCTGGCCTTCCTGATGATCGGACTGATGCGGCTTTTCCGGGCGCTCGGGAATCGCTACCGGAAACCCGCGCCGGCGCTGAAAGGACTGGACCTGGCCGCGGCGTGCATCATGATCCTGTGCGTGATCCCGCTGCAGCTGCGAAACCAGTTTCCGCAAGCTCACGAATGGGCCTGCAAACTGTTTGTGGTCATCGTGCTGGCCGGACGGATCCTGTCCGTTGTACAGACGCCGAAACGGGCCAATATCCTGCAGAATATCGTACTGGCCGGTTTTGTGATATTTATGACCATCAACCTGTGGAATAAAGACACCTGTTTCCTGGGCGAAGGCAGTACGCTCACCCTGGCGGCCTATTTATCGCTGGTCAATATCATGTCCTTTGCCTTCTCGCATATCCGGCTGGACCTGCTGCAGAACATCGTGCGCAGGACCTATGCCGCGGAGATCCTCTTCGGCCTGCTGATGCTGATCCTTTCCTCCTCCTGGGTCCTGACGTTTATGGAAGAAGGTATCGCCTCCTATAAGGATGCGCTTTGGTACTGCTTCGCGCTGGTGACAACGATCGGATTCGGTGATATCACCGCGGTCACGGACCTGGGCCGCACTATGTCCGTCGTACTCGGGATCTACGGGATCATCGTGGTCGCGCTGATCACCTCGATCATCGTCAACTTCTACGGAGAGATCAAAAAAACCCGCCCCGGAGATGAAGCAGGAGCCGAAAACACCGATCCCGAATAAATCAAAAGGAGAAAGACCAATGAAAAAAACGCTTTCAACAATCCTGGCAATCGTAATGCTGCTGGCACTGGCAATCCCTGCCTTGGCCGAAAGCGGTGAAGCCGCAGCCGCAGAGCCCGGCGCTTATACGGACAAGACCGTGGGTGTCTTCCGCAGCGAACTTACCGATGAAACCGCGACAGTACGTTACTACGCTGACGCCGGTTCCATTGCCTATATGAGCATTGCAGATTACTACGCCGTCATGCTGCCCGGACAGTCGATGACCGTCACTCCGGCAGAAGACGGAAAATATACACTCACCAATCCCTGCGGCAGCGCCGAGGTAGATGTGAAAGCGGATACGCTGACCTCCGCCAATTATGCTGCCTTTACCAACCTCATGGGACAGGTCCAGGAAGGGATGGAAAACATCTATCTGGACGGCTATCCCTTTATCCGGGTCATCGGGGCGGAGTACTCCAATGCGCCTAAGCCGGTGACCTTCCGGTTCGGGGATTACGGCATCGACCTGCGGGCGGACGACGAACAGGTTTATTTCCCGCTTGGTACGCTGTCCGATATGTTTTCGAATATGGATTATATCTATTCCAGCTTTAACAATGTCAATCTCTATGTTAACATGGATAACGACATGGACTTCATGTATATACGGGATCCGAAATACTTTGATTCCATTCTGGACAGAGAGACACGCGATGCGGAGCTGGCAGCTTTCACCTACAGCGAACTCTGTTTCGTTTTCGACAACCTGTATGGCTTCCCCGGCCGCGGAATCCTGTGTGAGGACGCCGCGCTGGAAGAGGTTGGCCTGGACAAAGCGCTGGCGGACTTCGGGCCTGCCGGCACACGCACGAAGGAACTGCTGCTGAGTACAGACTGGGTTGATTATTTCATGGGTATGACCCGTCTGAGCATGCTGGTGGACGACGGCGGACATACTTCCCTGTCCATTCAGGCGCATGCCGACCTATATACGAACCCGGAACGCGCGTGGCTGGTTGAAAAGCTGTCAGCGGAAAACCTGTTTGACACTTATTTCTCGGATTTCTCTGACGTGATGGCGCGTATTCCCGACGGCATAACCAACCTGACCGGACTCCTGGACCTGCGGAAAGAATTGCTGGGAGAAGGCCACTACTTCACCAAAGGCGATACCGCCATGTATTCCATGAACGGTTTTGTGGCTGACAAAGCCCCCTGGTATGAGTACTACGCCAAAGGCGGAAGCTTCGACGACTATGACGAAACCGTGTTTATGGGGCTGGTTTCTGCCATGAACAAGGCGCAGGCCGATCCTGAAATTAAAAACTTTGTCATTGACCTGAGTACCAACGGCGGCGGCAGCGCCGATGTGCTGATGGCCCTCTACAGTCTGATTACAGGCAACCGGGAATGTGTGCTGAAATACCAGAATGTCCTGCAGGAGCAGAATATCGACCAACGTTTTCTCGTCGACCGGAACTTTGACGGGAAATTCGATGAATCTGACGCGGATGTCCGCTATGATCTGAACTTTGCGGTGCTGGCCGGCAGGGAATCCTACTCCTGCGGAAACCTGTTCCCCTCCATGATGAAAGATCTCGGATACATGACCCTGGGTGAGCGTTCCGGCGGCGGCGCCTGCACAATCCTGGAACTGAACACGGCGGATGGTTTCTTTTACCACATCTCCGCCTATCAGATGAGGCTGACAAACGCCGCGGGAGAAGTCATTGACGCCGGAATCGTACCGGATGCGGAACTGGTTAAAACCGACGCTGACGGGCAACAGGATTACTCGGACTTCTACAACCTTGATCTGCTGTCCGATCTGATAAATGAATTCTATGCAGAGGAAGGCGCTGCATAAGCAGGAGGATAGTTATCATGAAGAAAAAAACGGTTATGGCCGTTCCGGCAGCCTGTTTTTGCGGGGTGGTCGCGGTATGTGTCATCGGCATCATCCTGGGTTCATTCCGCGATTTTGACATCAACGCGGCACTGGCCAACAAAACAGATCTGGGAGCTTTCTTTGCCACCTACGGGTCCTATTTTTCCTACTGCCTCTATCCGGCTGCCGGCGCATGCCTGTACGTCGGGCTGAAAGCAAAGGGCGAAAAGTTCCGTCTGCTGGCCTGGGTCCTTCTGCTGCTGGGATGCTTTATGGCGGTCTATTACTCCAACAGCTATAACGGCAAAGCCGTTCGCGCCCTGTTCGGATATACAGCCGGTGAGTCCGGCGCCTTCCTTTCCGTGCTGAGCTGGCTGTTCTGGGCCGTGCTGTATGCCTGGGTCCCGTTTGTGGTGATCCGGCTTCTGGATCAGGCGGACCCTGATAAACTCATTGCGGTAGGCGCAGCCATCCTGATCGCCGGAATCGCGGCGGATAATGTGAACCTGTGGCTCAAGCAGGTGGCATCCCGCCCTCGCTACAAGTACCTGATCACCCTGGAGGATCCCGCTTCCGAATACCGGAACTGGTGGCAGATGATTCCGAACCTGGCAGGCAGCAATGA